>JAZRWT010000077.1:0-5903 GCA_045599845.1 Candidatus Egerieisoma sp.
CATGCCAATCATACCGTTCTCAGACTGAAGTGTAACGCTTACACCCTCTGGAAGATAATCAGGAACCATGGTAGGAAGACCAATACCCAAGTTAACCACATCACCATCGTGAAGTTCAAGAGCTGCCCTTTTGGCAATGACCTCTTTAATCTGATTCTTGTCCATATTTATACGTTTTAAAAGATTCGATTATTTGTTATGACGTTTTACATACTCCTGGCAGATGAATGATGCAACGTCATCTGCGTATGTGTTCATTCCGAAACCTGCGTCAAACCCGAGTTCCTTTGCAAGCTCGTGAGTTATTCTAGGGCCTCCGCATACAACAATCATCTTGTCACGCAAGCCTTCGGCATCCATAAGTTCAATGAGTTCTGTCATATTCTTGATATGAACGTCCTTCTGTGTAACTGTCTGTGATACAAGGATAGCGTCTGCCTTGAGCTCGATTGCCTTGGCAAGGAATTCCTCGTTAGGAACCTGGCTGCCAAGGTTGTAAGCCTCAATCATATCGTAACGCTCGAGTCCGTAGTGACCTGCATAGCCCTTCATGTTCATGATGGCATCTATACCAACGGTATGAGCATCGGTACCTGTGCTGGCTCCTATGACAACAAGCTTCCTGCCAATGTGCTCCCTGATGTATTCGTCTGTCTCAGGCATTTCCATTGTGTTGCTCTCTACTTTTGGTACATAGATATTCGAGTAGTCAACAGTCACTGTTGAGCTGCCATAGCAGTTGAAGAATGTGAATCCAGGTGTGAGTTCCTTGTAGAATACAACCTGAGGATTCTCGAGTCCCATTTTCTTGAGCAGCTGCTTTGCAGCTTCACAAGCCTCTGCACCGCAAGGAACAGGAAGTGTGAATGACAACTGCACCTTACCATCATTCATGGTATCGCCGTAAGGCTTAACTTTAGTTAAATCAAGCGTCTTGTCAAAGTCCTTCGCTTGAGTTGAATACAAACCTGCGCTCATACTATCTAGCTCCTTTCATTATGTTGATAAATGGATTCATATAATTTGCTGACTTCTGGCATACGCCTGCAAGTCCCTTGCCGCCGTTCTTCGGACGTTTCACGTCTGCGAACATACCTTTCTCAAGTGCATTGAACAAGCCCTCGCCCGCTATCTTCTCAAGGAGTTCGGTTGCATTGTTGAGAACGACTTTGGCTCTGTTCCTTACTATACCGTCTTCCTTGAACTCAACCTCGTCGCCAATAGCCTTCATGTTGCCGAAGATATACTTGGCATTCTCAATTGAAAGGAATCTGTCTGACATGAACGGAGTATGGATTGCCTCTGTTGGCATACCCAGGAGCTGAATACCCTGGTTTGTCCATATACCTATCATGTTGAACAATGCGTCCTGGATATGACCTCTGAAAATGTTTCCTGTCATGAACTTTGTAGGAGGCATGTATTTCAGTGTTGCTTTAGGGAAGATCTCCCTTGTCATCTGAGCCTGTGCAAGTTCATAGAGGAAGCCGTTCTCAAGCATAGGATCCATCTCAAACGCATGACCGAGTCCCATCTGCTCCTCCTTCAGGCCTGCGAGCAATGCAAGCTGCTCGTTGATGAGGTCCGATGCAAGAACTGTATGCGCCTCTTCGTATGCATCGGCAGTTGTGAGGTAGTTGTCCTCACCGGTATTGATGATAACGCCTGCAAAGCCGTTGATGATTCTTGAGAAATACTGGTCAACCAATGTTCTCTGCATATTGATGTCGCGGAAGAGGATTCCGTAGAGAGCATCGTTAAGCATCACGTCCAGGCCCTCGAATGCGCCCATGATAGCGATTTCAGGCATGCAGAGACCGCTGCAGTAGTTGCAGAGTCTGATATATCTGCCGAGTTCTTCTCCCACCTTGTCAAGAGCGGTTCTCATGATTCTGAAGTTCTCCTGAGTAGCGAAAGTACCACCGAATCCTTCTGTTGTTGCTCCGTAAGGAACATAGTCAAGAAGGCTCTGGCCGGTTGTTCTGATAACGGCAATAACATCCGCACCCTGACGGGCTGCAGCTTCTGCCTGAACAACGTCCTCGTAAATGTTACCGGTAGCAACGATAACGTAAAGGTAAGGCTTTGAACCCTCGCCTATTGTATTGAGGTAATTCTCCCTGCGCTCTCTTCTTGCCCTGATCTTTGCAACACTTGCGTCAACAACAGGCTTGATTACTTCAAGAAGCTTGCCTGCATCGGTGCATGAAACTTTTGTAAGGTCGAGCTTGCCCTCAGCAACCTCCTGAGCAATCTCCTGAGGATTCTTTCCTGTAGCTATCATTGCATTGGCAATGTAGAAAAGAACGCCGTCGGTCAGTACGCCCTTGTTGTTAAGATGGTCAACCACAACGTTTGGAAGTGGAACCTGATTTGCATCTACTCCGTCTATGCCCATAAGTCTGCACAGAGTTCTCTCTACAGCTACTGTTGTATAGGCCTCAACAAAAGATTGAACGGAGCCTGCAATGTTTGCAGCTATGCTTTTAGCATATTCAACCTTTTTGAAATCCAGTCCTAATTTACTTTGCATAAATTATTGTTAATTAAATTGTTGTTATTATTTTATCTCTATTGTTTCCCATTTAGAATATCCTGCGCCAGGCCTATCCACCGTTCATTGATATTCAGGCTTCTGGCAACCATCACCGCTTCGTGCGGTATGTCGTTGGTGCTTGTTGTAACAAGTCTGTAGTCCATTTTACCGTCACGCAGTCCGCTCACCCTCCATCTTGCCTCTGCCTGGCAGTCAACGTTATAGTGGGTCGTAATCACTGCATCAACATTATATTCGCCAAGCATCTTCACCAACGCCTCCACCAGAGCTTTTCCTTCAATAGGGTTCGTAGTTCTGGCTGGCTCGTCAACGAGTGCCAGAGTACCGTTCCCGGACGCCAGTATTTCAAGACCCTTGCCTGTTTTCTTGTCAATCTGTTCCTTCTCCTTCTCCAGATGCTCAAGGATTCCGTTTATGGAAAGCATCTCCGCAGCGAACGATGAAAGTCCTCTCTCAATGTCCTGATCATCTCCTATCGAGAAAAACAGATTGTTCTTGAGAGCAATCCTTGCGCTGGCCGCAGGAACCGGAAAGCCGAACTGACACATCTGCTGGCACAGAGCAAGCATCTTGAGCACAACGGTCTTTCCACCCATGTTGGCACCTATGATCAAGGACACTCCCCTACCGAATTCCATGTCTATCGCTGTGAAAAACAATCCTTTCTGAGCAATGGAATCCGCCACCTGCGGATGAAACATTCCTTTGTAGGAGCTGCGCCCGTTATCGGAGAACTCAGGAATCACAAGGGAATATTTCTGCATGAGCCCGGCCTTTGCCAAGGACAAGTCAATGCTTCCTATCATGTCCAGAGTCTTCTTCATGCGCGGTGCAAGCGGCTTCAACCTTGCAGACAAAGCGAACCTTATCCTGTTCTCCGCCTCGTCGGCCTTTGCAAGAAGTTCCAGCTGCCTTTCGGCACCGTTCACCTCTTCGCCCTTGCGTATCTCAGCCCTGAGTTTGGCAAGTTCCTTTGAATAAGCATCATAGATATAGAAACTCCTGAGTCTCAAACCTTCTGGATCCAGAATGCTTATGATACCAGTCATGTCAGGAATCTGAAAAGCATTGATTCCCAGACCGGACAATGCCTGCGAAAGTTGAACAGCGGTAAAACTCAAATCCTTTATTTCAAACAACTCAATATCATCCACCGACGATGCGTCCGATATTCTCTGTATGGTACCGTACACATCCCTCACAGTGCATAGAATGCCTTTCAAATGCTCTATCTCCACCTTGCTGCCAAGTACGCTGTGGAATGCCTCCACTTTCTCCAGCTCAGTCCTGATATCGGAGGCACGAGTGAACATCATACTGTTCAGAAGCACCTTCCTGCCTGGAGCGGTATGAAGGTCCAAACCTCGGTAAATATATCCAAGTCCGCTCGGACTATCTGTCAGATCCTTGAACAGCATATTCAATCCGCATTCTTCACTAAATCATACACAGGCAAGCCAATTGCCGCCTGTAAATTTTCACACAAGGCGTCTGAATCCAGAACGTAACCTGCAGGCGAAACAGGATTCGCACAAACTGCAATCAGCTTGCTTTTCTGGAGAACCCTTACATCAACAGACTTTCTCAAAAGCAGTGCAAAAGTCTGTTCATTAACAAAGAACTTTGTAAAATCCCTTACTATCAAAGTCTTGCCCGATACACCCTTTGAATCTTTAATGATCTTGAGAAGCCTTTCTGTCAATGCTCCAGCCACGTAAATCACTCTTGACTTTTCAAGTCTTGCAAGGTCATTTTCACTTATATTGATAGACGAAACTGAATTAATACATTCCAGCACTCCATCCTCATCAATACCCCAAAGGCCGTTGTCAATTGGGAACAGCCTTGAGGCAATGTCATTTTCAGCCAAATCAAGATTTATCAGGTCAACGATAAACTTGGTTCTGTTCACGAGTGCCTGCATATTGATTGAATATGCGGCACCTGTTGCCAGTACCATTGCCTGGCTTACGGCCGGAGAAGCCAGACTGAGTCTGGAAAGTGCGCCATCAATGATTTTCAAATCCACATTGAACCTGTCAATCCTGTCCATCCACCTCCTCAGAGATGGAGCGGAGGAAGGACCGGCCAGCAGCACCTTGCCCGAGCACAGGGCTTTTGCCGTAACTATCTCTCCCAAAGAACTTCTTTCCTCACTGATATCAACCAGCTCCGAATACAGACCCTTGCTTGCATAGAACCTGTGAGCCGTTGAAAAATACACCCCCTCACCTATCCATATTTCAGGTTTTGCCGTTCGGGTTACCTGATCAACCGTTTCACCATCTATCCCTATCGAGGTTACCGCCACCTTCATCTGTTGCAGCGGTAACCTTTTAAGGATATAATTAAGACATTCGGTCTTGCCGGTATTCTTCTCCAGTCCAACTATGGAAAGACTTCTGTATTTCAGAAGCTCGGGAATGAAGGAAGAATGCCGCATTACCTCAATAAACTATTTGTTTCTATTCTTGGAACGCTCTTTTCTGCTGAGGAAAGATGGCTCAATGCACATCTGGTTGCCTTCGAGAAGAGTAGCAACGCCTTCTTCGTTCTTCTTCTGCTCGCACCACTGGCAATGGCATTCGTTTGTATATTCAGCAGGCTCGGTGTAAGTTGTGATAACGCCCTCGAAGTTTCTGAGAACAACCTTTCCAGGTGCCTGGGAAATAACATAGTTAGGCATTACAGGTGTCTTTCCACCTCCACCAGGAGCATCAACTACGAATGTAGGAACAGCATAGCCAGATGTATGACCTCTGAGGCCTTCAATGATCTCAATACCCTTTGAAACAGGTGTTCTGAAGTGCTCGAGACCCATTGAAAGGTCACACTGATAAATGTAGTAAGGTCTTACGCGCATCTTTACCAGCTCGTGAACGAGTTTCTTCATTACGTAAACACAATCGTTGACTCCTCTGAGAAGAACTGACTGGTTTCCGAGTGGAATACCTGCATCAGCAAGTCTTGCGCAAGCTGCAGCTGACTCCTCTGTAACCTCGTTAGGATGGTTGAAGTGTGTGTTCAACCAGAATGGATGGTACTTCTTGAGCATGTTAACCAGCTCAGGAGTGATTCTCTGAGGGCAAACAACAGGAGTTCTTGAACCGAGTCTGATGATCTCTACGTGAGGGATAGCCCTGATACGTGAAATGATTGACTCCAGACGCTCATCTGATACCATAAGAGCATCACCGCCTGAAAGGAGCACGTCCCTTACCTGTGGAGTATTCCTGATGTACTCGATAGCCTTGTCGATGTTTGACTCTGCGGTATCACCATCCTTCTGACCTGCGAATCTTCTTCTGGTGCAGTGACGGCAGTACATTGAGCACATGTCGGTGAT
>JAZRWT010000078.1:0-1968 GCA_045599845.1 Candidatus Egerieisoma sp.
ATGGAAAAATCTTTATCATGAGCTGTATTATGTCAAAAATCAGGTTCAGACATATTGCTTTGATTCTGGTAGCGTTGTGTGCAACGGCTTTTTCAAATGCCGGATACGCACAGCAGGAGACTGCAGGAACTGCTGGTAAAAAGGGTCTGACAAAACTTACTTTCATGCCGAACTGGCTCCCACAGTCACAGTTCGCAGGTTATTACATTGCCAAACTGAAAGGCTATTATGAGGAAGAGGGACTTGATGTTACAATCAGACATCTTCCTCAAGGATCCACTTATTCCGTTCTTGACTGCTTGAACGATGGCTCGGTTGATATCATTTCTGAATTGCTTATAACCTGCATGAAAGGCGCTTCTAAAGGATATGATCTGGTAAATGTGCTCCAGACTTCACAGCATGGCTCTCTGATGTGCGTTGCTCAGGATTCAATAAACAGACCTGAGGATCTTGAGGGAAAGAAAGTTGGAATATGGAGAAGCGGAAACGGTGAATGTGCCGAGATTGCATTCTCGGAACGCAATGTACACATTGATTGGATACCTTTTATACGTGATGTGAATATTTTCATATTCAAGGCGGTTGATGCCGTTCTGGCATACAGTTATTCAGAATATCTTGAACTCCTGCTTTGCAAAGGAGAGATACCTAAGGACAATGTAATGCGCTTTTCCGATTTAGGATTTGATTTTCCTGAAGACGGACTGTATGTAAAGTCCTCTTTCCTTAAGGCAAACAAGGAAACGGTGGAGGCTTTTGTAAGGGCATCCATAAAAGGCTGGAAGTGGGCGGCAGATCATAGGGATGAAACAGTTGATCTGGTATGGCATTATTTGAAACCGTTCCAGACAGGAACGAGCAAATACTATCAGTCGCTTATGCTTGATGAAATTTTGAGATTGCAGTTGAGAAACGGAAAACGTAGTTTTAACCCCGTAAATCCTGATGACTTCCTTACTCTCAAGTCCAAATTGATGAGTGCCGGTATTTTGAAAACCGATATAGATTATAACAAGTTCGTAGTAAAATTGATGGAAGGTAATGAAAAGTAAATTTTTTGAAAAACTCAATCTCTTTGCATTGATAAGGCAGAACTTGGTTATCAGGCTGAGCATGTTCATTCTGATAATAGCAGCATGCGTTTTCCTGCTTAACAATCTCATTTTCTGGACAATTTCTACAAAGGAGCTGCTTGGCTCAGCCAATACCAATGTACAGCAGAAACTGAGCCTGGCCATAGCCGGAATAGACCATGACCTGCATGCCGTTGAAACAGCACTGGACAATGTCAAATGGGTGGTTGAAGAGAGCATAGGAAACGAAGAGCGCCTTTATGACATAACAAGGAAAGTTGTGGCAGAAAACGAGGAGATCAGCGGTTGTGCCATAGCCTTTGCTCCCAATTTTTATAAGGGCATGACATTCTTTTCTCCATATTCCTATGTAAACAGCAACGGTGATATCGTTTCCAAACAACTGGGCAGTATAAACAACAACTATCATTTTCTTGACTGGTATCAGATACCGGCCTTGTTGAAACAAGCGGTATGGAGTGAACCATATTTCGATGACGGAGGCGCAAATATGCTTATGTCCACATATTCTTTGCCTTTGATGGACCCAGACGGTGAGGTCTATGCTATTATTACAGCAGACATTACGCTGAGTACCATAACCGAGCTCGTGTCCGGCATCAGACCATATCCTACATCATTTGCTTTTCTCATAAGCAGGAACGGAACCTTTGTGGCCCACAGAGATTCATCCTATATATACTCCCATACGATATTCTCTGCCGCGGCGGAAGAAAAATCAGAGGAATTGTCCGTTGTGGGCAAGAAAATGCTTGATGGGCAGAAAGATATATTTAAAGCTTATAATTACAAGGGAGATGACAGCTGGTTCATGGTTTACGGTCCGTTGAAGAACAAATGGTCACTTGCCATAGTAAGCAACTATGACGAT
>JAZRWT010000079.1:0-3458 GCA_045599845.1 Candidatus Egerieisoma sp.
ATCACAGCAAATATCCTCAGATAGAGATTGTAACCCTTAAGAAGAAATATCCGCAGGGCGGTGAGAAACAGCTGATTGACGCAGTAGTTGGACGTCAGGTTCCTTCAATGGGACTTCCTATTGATACAGGCGCAGTTGTTCAGAACGTTGGTACTGCATTCGCCGTTTACGAGGCTGTTCAGAAGAACAAACCATTGTTCGAGGGC
This sequence comes from Candidatus Egerieisoma sp., assembly GCA_045599845.1. Taxonomy (GTDB): domain Bacteria; phylum Bacteroidota; class Bacteroidia; order Bacteroidales; family UBA932; genus Egerieousia. Next base: position 207 of record JAZRWT010000079.1, read on the forward strand.
ATCATGACAGTAACAGGCCAGTGCGCTGCACAGCAGAAGAACTACAGGCACAGGGTAGGAACTCCTCTGAGCAAGATAATGGAAGTATCAGGCGGTATTCCTGAAAACGCTGCAAAAATCATAAGCGGCGGTCCTATGATGGGCAAGGCAATAAACAACATTGACGCTCCTACACTCAAGGGTACCTCTTCAATACTCTACCTTACAGAAGAGCAGACAAAGAGAAAACCTGAGAGCAACTGTATTAGATGCGCAAAATGTGTTGCAGCATGCCCTATGGGTCTTGAGCCTTTCCTTCTCAACAAGCTTGCAAAGGCAAAGAGATGGGATGATGCGGAAGCCAATAAGATTTATGACTGTATAGAATGCGGTTGCTGCTCATTCACATGTCCGGCATACATTCCGCTTCTTGACAATATCAGACTCGGTAAGGCTACAGTAATGAAGATTATGAAGAGCCGTCCTAAAAAATAACAATTAGTGAAAATTAAAAATAACTCGGTGAACCGAGTTATTAATAAAAACCATAAATAATGAAACAACTGCTTGTATCACCTTCTCCACACGTACACGGAGAGGCTAATACCAGAAAATTGATGAGGGACGTGGTGATTGCACTGCTCCCAGCTGTTGCGGTTTCAATATATTTCTTTGGCTTCAGCGCCATTAAGATGCTGGTTGTTGCATTGGTATCCTGCCTTCTTGTTGAGTGGCTCATTCAGAAGTTCCTCTTCAAAGGCGAGTGTACAATATGTGACTGGTCAGCTACAGTAACAGCCGTACTTCTCATGCTCAACCTTCCACCTGCAGCACCTTGGTGGATCATGGTAATAGGTGCCGTTGTGGCAATAGGCATTGCCAAGATGACCTTCGGCGGTCTTGGACAGAATCTTTTCAACCCTGCCCTTGTAGGCCGTGTATTCCTTCTGGTTTCATTCCCTGTAATCATGACAACCTGGACCACACCTGAGGGTTGGTTCGGCGCAAGCGTTGATGCCTTCTCAGGCGCAACTCCTCTTGCTTTGGTTAAGGAGGCTCTCAAGAACGGAGCAACCGTACAGGAGATATTTGAGGCAAATCCTGGTTTGAGCTATTCACAGATGCTTTTTGCAAGGGTAGGTTCAGCCGGTGAGATTTCTGCAATAGCACTGCTCATTGGTTTTGTTTATCTTCTTGCAAGGAAGGTCATCAGACCGCACATCACACTTTCAATCTGGATTACGGTATTCGTATTTGCCGGCATGCTCTGGCTTGCAAATCCTGCAAGATTCGTGGATCCTGTATTCCAGCTCCTTACCGGTGGTATGCTTCTTGGTTCAATATTCATGGCAACGGATTACGTTACTTCACCTATGACCCCTAAAGGTCAGATAATATTCGGTTGCGGTATAGGTATTCTTACAGTGCTCATAAGGACTTTCGGTGCTTACCCTGAGGGAATTTCATTTGCAATATTGATTATGAACGCCGTTGTTCCTCTTATCAATATGTATGTAAAACCTAAAAGATTCGGGAGGAAATAATCATGGCAAGAGAATCTAATTTCACCAATATGGTTGTAACCCTCTTTGCCGTATGCCTTCTTGCATCGGCTGTAGTGGGTGTTGTATATGCTGTAACCGAGGAACCTATAGCAGCTACCGAACTGGCAAAGACCAACGCTGCCATAGGTCAGGTAGTTCCTGAGTACGAGAGCATTGGAGAGGCCATGGACGTTGAAGGCGCAAAGGTTTATCCTGCACTCAAGGAAGGTCAGCCTGTTGCTTACGCAATAGAGGCCGTTACTTCAAAAGGCTTTGGCGGTTCAATCAAACTCATGGTTGGAATCACTGCCGATGGAACAATTCACGGAATAAGCGTCCTTTCACACAGCGAGACCCCTGGTCTTGGCGCAAAGATTGATGATCCTGAAGGAATACGCGTACAGTTCTGCGGCAGGAATCCTGAGGCCGAGGGCTTCAAGATGATTGTAAAGAAAGACGGCGGTGACATTGATGCAATAACCGCTTCCACAATTTCATCAAGAGCATTCTGCGATGCAGTTACCAACGCATACAATACTTTCAAGGCCATTGCAGGCGTTCAGACTGCAGGTACCTGCAAATGCGGTGGCAAGGTTGAGGGTTGCACAGGTTCATGTGACGGATGCAATGCATGCACACAGTGCGCATCCCAGGAACTTGTTCCTGAAGGATGGCAGCACGTTTGCACAGAAGAGGGATGTTTCTATATAGATGCCCAGGGCAACAGGCACGATACCCTTCCCCAGGCTGCGGAGTCTAACAATTAATATGAATGTACTATGAGTAAATTCGGATTGATTACCAAAGGAATTATCAAAGAGAATCCTACATTCGTATTGGTTCTCGGTATGTGCCCTACACTGGGTACTACAACCTCAGCCATGAATGGTCTGGGCATGGGACTTGCCACAACGTTCGTCCTCATTCTCTCAAATATAGTGATTTCAGCAATAGCAGGCCTCATACCGGGTAAGGTACGTATTCCTTGCTACATTGTTGTGATAGCCGCTTTCGTTACAGTTCTCCAGCTTGTAATGCAGGCATATGTTCCTGACCTATATGCAACCTTGGGCCTGTTCATACCTCTTATTGTTGTGAACTGTATAGTCCTTGGCCGTGCGGAGGCTTTTGCAAACAAGAATTCCATAATAGATTCCGCTCTCGATGGAATAGGAATAGGTCTTGGTTTCGCATGCTCACTTACCGTAATAGGCTTTGTAAGGGAGATTCTTGGGTCTCTGGCAGTTTTCGGACACAAATTTGCTGCTGCAGACGGTGCTCTTGCATTCGTTCTTGCTCCTGGAGCATTCCTTGTGCTCGGTTATCTCATGGTTTTGTTCAACAAGCTTAAAGCAAATAAATAAACTGGTATGGAATATCTGATTATTATTATTTCGGCAATATTTGTGAACAACATCCTGTTGTCACAATTCCTTGGCGTTTGTCCTTTCCTTGGAGTTTCCAACAAGGTTTCAACCGCTACCGGCATGAGCGCCGCTGTATGCTTTGTTGTAACAATAGCTACATTGGTTTCATACCTTGTACAGTATTACATACTTGTTCCTCTTCAAATAGAGTACATGCAGACCATTGCCTTCATTCTGGTCATTGCAGCCCTTGTGCAGATGGTTGAGATCATTCTCAAGAAAGTGAGCCCTGCCCTGTATCAGGCCCTTGGCATATTCCTTCCTTTGATTACAACGAACTGCGTTGTGCTGGGTGTTGCCAT
>JAZRWT010000080.1:0-3096 GCA_045599845.1 Candidatus Egerieisoma sp.
CAAAAAAATGAATTCTTGACCATAATCTTAGGATATCCTCCTATAGACCTGTAGTATACCCAGGAAATGAGATAATCCATGGCCGAGGTATGCGGTACGCCAAGAATAATGCATTTGGACTCCGGTACAGGTGCGGTATCGGGCGTTTTCCATCCCATGAGCTTCAATAAAAACTTACAAAACTTCTGCATCTGATTCTGTTGTTAATTCTGATTTTCAATAAGTTCTTCAACTATTAGATCTGAACGTAGATTCTCCCTTATAAAATTCTGCCTTTCAAAGGTATTCTTTCCCATATAGAATTCCAGAAGGTCTGAAACGGAATCATCGGATGAAAGCCGGACTCTGTCAAGCCTTATTCCTTCACCTATGAAATCTGCAAACTCATCCGGGGAAATTTCTCCAAGACCTTTGAATCTGGTTATTTCAGCAGCTTTTCCGAATTTTCTCAATGCCTTTTCACGCTCTTCTCCGCTATAGCAGTAGCACGTTTCCATATTTCCCTTTGCCATCTTCTTGCGCACCCTGAACAACGGAGTCTGAAGTATGTAGAGATGCCCCTGCCGTATTATCTCAGGTGAGAACTGAAGGAAATAGGTGAGCAGCAGCAGACGTATGTGCATGCCGTCAACATCGGCATCGGTTGCTATGACAACCTTGTTGTAACGTAGGTTGTCAATGTCGTCCTCAATATTGAGAGCGGCCTGAAGCAATGCGAACTCATCGTTTGCATAAACCTTGTCCTTGGGAAGATCAAAGGTATTCAAAGGTTTTCCCCTTAGACTGAACACTGCCTGATAGTTGGCATCACGGCTTTTCGTGATTGAGCCGGAAGCTGAATCTCCCTCGGTTATGAACAGCATTGTCTGGTCATTGAGAGGGTCCTTGTCTCCGTAATGGATACGGCAGTCACGTAATTTCCTATTGTGAAGAGAAGCCTTCTTTGCTTTTTCCCTTGCTATTTTCTGCAGACCGCTTATGGCTTTCCTCTCCTTTTCACTTTCAAGAATCTTCTTTAACAGCCTGTCTGTAACCGCTCCGTTCTTGTGCATGTAGTTGTCAAGCTGGGACTGAAGGAAATCAACTATGAAATTCCTTATGGTCAGTTCCTTCCCCGGTGCAACAAGTTTTGAATTCAGGAAAGTTTTTGTCTGGTTGGAGAAACTCGGTTCCTCCACCCTTATGCTCACTGCGGCCACAATTGACTGGCGTATGTCCTTTGGATCGAAATCCTTCTTGAAGAAATCCTTGACTGTTTTTGCAACGCCCTCACGGAATGCCGCAAGATGTGTACCGCCGTGAATTGTGTTCTGCCCGTTCACAAAAGAAGCAATATTCTCACCATTCTCCGTTCCATGGGTTATGGCCACTTCTATATCTTCTCCCATAAGGTGAATGACAGGATATAGCGGCTCCTCGGTAAGATTATCGTTTATCAGATCAAGCAGGCCGTTCTTTGAAACGAATTCCTGTCCGTTGAATACCAGGACAAGACCACGGTTCAAATAGGCATAATTGCGGAGCATGGTATGGATGAACTCCATATTGTAGCTGTAATTCTCATACAAAGAATCATCGGCTATATATTTTACAAGTGTTCCGTTCTTCTGCCCCGGAGCGTCCTGAGCGGAACTCCGTATAAGATCTCCCTTGGAAAATTCCGCAAAGAAACTTTTGCCTTCCCTGAATGACTGAACGTAATAATATATGCTTGTAGCGTTAACTGCCTTGGTACCAACGCCATTGAGACCAACAGACTTCTTGAAAGCAGCACTTCCGTACTTTGCGCCTGTATTCATAGTGCTGGCACTCTCAACAATTTTTCCGAAAGGTATTCCCCTTCCGTAATCCCTCACGCTTACGAGCTTGTCTTCAAGTGTTATCTCTATGCGCTTTCCAAAGCCCATTCCGAATTCGTCAATGGCATTGTCTATAATCTCCTTGAACAGTATGTATATGCCATCGTCCGGGTTGGAGCCATCGCCAAGTTTGCCAAGATACATTCCTGGCCTGCGGCGTATGTGCTCGTTCCAGGTCAGGGTCTGAAAATCGTCTTCAGTATAATTCCCGTTAAGCTTTTCCTCCATCTTCTATCTGCTTTCTACACTCAACTCGCCTTTAGTTTTCTCCAGATATAATGTACACAGTCTTACATCAATTCCTGCATCAATCTTTTCAGAAGATGCACCCAGCCATGCCGTATGCGCTGCAAGGAGGTCTGTAAGTGAAACAAGACCTTCTGCGTATGACTCTTTTGCAAGTCTGAGGTTCTCGTCTGCAGAACTCATGTTTGTGATTGACGTACTGAGTTTCTTATTCGCTTCAATTATTCTGAAACTGCTCTGATTCAATTGCAGTTCAACTTTCTCCTTTGCCTTTGCAAGATTGATTTCGGCCACTTTCTGTTTGAACTTGGAGGCACGGTAATTATGTATCCTTTCTCCGAAATGTGTGATAGGAATATTCAGTACCGCACCGAATACATAATTGGTCTTGAAAGTCTTGCTGAAACCATTGTACATGTTTGGATTCGAACCGAAGAAAGAGGCATTCACAGCAAGACTTGGCATGAATCTGCTCAATGCCAGTCTGGTATTGGCCTGTGCTGCCTCAGCGGCTTTCTCAAGCATTTGAATTTCCGGACGCATTGCATATACCTTCTCCATATCAAAACTTGGAGACTCAACGCTGCCCTGCTCTATGTCCTCATCCTTAAGTATATAGTTGCCTGAAATTCTCAGACCGCACAACTGGTATAGAGCCATCCTGGAAAGTTCGAGGCCATTGTCAATCTTTGTAAGAGCCAGATTCGCTTCATTCTGCTTCACTCTCACGTTAAGGACATCACCTTTGGTGGCCATTCCCTGTGCTTTCATCTTTTCTACATTCGAGAGCAGCTTTTCAAGAAGTGCAAGATACTGCTCCGCCAGCTTCTTCTTGTTCAGAAGTGAAACCCCGCGCCAGTATGACTCGTCAACTTCCAGAATCACGTTCTGCATCATCTGCTCGGATTCGAGTTTGTTAACCGCTTCATTTATCTGTGACAGTTTGTACATCTGCCTTACAAGCCCTCCCAAGTCGGAGGCCAAGCGGTCT
>JAZRWT010000081.1:0-2097 GCA_045599845.1 Candidatus Egerieisoma sp.
ACACAGAATCATCTTTCAGGAAATCCTTCCCAAGTGGAATTATCTCGTAAAACCGACATAAAATAGTTCAAGTTATTTTTTAATCGTCACTTAACAGACATAGGTCCACCAAATTTTCCGCAAGATACTAAAAATGGAAGCTGTTTTGAAATGATTTGCAAAAGAAAAATTGAATCATATCAAAACAAAGCCCAGGTACTTGAAACTAAATTTCATAATGCGGCTCGGATTATGTATTTTTGAGGCTTTAATTTTAAGAGACTGATTACAAATTTCAGGCCATATCCAAGTTGGTTGATGGCCGAGCAATATACTTGTTATGTTGTATGATCTTGGAATAAAACTGTACCTTTCTGCCGCACACGTGGCGTGGATGTTCAACCACGAATCAAAAGCCGGAAAATTCTTTGAGGGGAGGGTAGGGCTTCTCCAGAAGATTGAAAATGAGGTTAAAACCAATGAACCTGTAATATGGTTCCACTGTTCATCTGTTGGTGAATTCGAGCAGGCGCGCCCTATAATCGAATGGTACAGAACGGCAAGGCCCGGTTGGAAGATACTCCTGACTTTCTTTTCCCCAAGCGGCTACGAGCTCAGGAAGGATTATTCATACGCAGACTGGGTTTACTATCTTCCGGTTGACACAAAGCACAACGCCAGGGAATTCATCCGCATGGTGAATCCGAAGAAGGCAGTTTTCGTGAAATATGAGTTCTGGTACAATTACCTCAAATGCCTTAGCAACAACGGCACGGAGTCTTACCTGATAAGCGCCATTTTCCGTCCGGGACAGACATTCTTCAAACCTTGGGGCGGTTTTTTCAGGGAGATGCTCCGCTGTTTCAACCACATTTTTGTGCAGAACAGGGAATCTTTCGAACTTCTTTCCTCAATAGGACTCAAGGACAGACTCATTCTTGGAGGTGACACCCGTTTCGACCGCGTTGCAACAGTTACTTCCCATCCAAAGGACTTCCCGCAGATAGACAAATTCGTGAAGGATTCCACAGTCATGATAGCAGGAAGCAGCTGGCCATCCGATGAAATCCTCCTTTTCCCTGCAATGGAAATGTGTTGCGGCAAGCAGGTTTCCCAGGTGCTTTCACAATATTCCACAGGCGATGGTTCATTCATTTCTCCTTCAGGCAAGTCATTCGGGCCTCTTCCGGCAGTGAAGAAGAGCGCGGCGCTGCTTGACAAGGCAAGGAAAGTTCAGAAGTGGAGCATTGAGTACAGCGATGGAATGGCTTCAAACAAGGCTGTCCTTCCGGAAAGGAGAATCAAGGTCATTATTGCTCCTCACGAAATGCCTGCCGGCAGGATTGAGGCAATGGAGAAACGCTGCAGCCAGTGGGGCGTGATAAAATTCTCGCAGCTGGATTCTCTTTCAGATGAGGAAATACGTAATGCAAATGTGCTCATAGTTGATGCAATAGGCTATCTGTCATCAATTTACAAATATGCCGATTTCTCATTTGTAGGAGGCGGCTTCATACCTTCCGGAATTCATAACATACTGGAATCCGCAACTTACGGTGCTCCTGTATGCTTCGGACCAACATACAGGAAATTCCAGGAAGCGCACGATGCTATTGCAATAGGCGGTGCCGTGCCTGTAATCAAGCCTGAGGACCTGTGCAGGACCATTCTTCACTATCTCAGCGCCAACAATGCCGTTGTAGCCGGAGCCCTTCTCCAGAAATACGTGAAGGAGAACCTCGGAGCCACTGAGAAAATAATAGCAATGCTGTAGAAAATCATTAAAACTGCAATATTATGAAACGCTTTTACACACTATGCCTTATGGCCACTGCAATGATGCTGGCATTGGGCGCAAACAAGGCTGCGGCAGGGGTTGAGATTGAAACATTCCCGGGAGAGGAGAATGTCCATTATGCAACCGACATAGTTACAGGCGCCGCTCAGGTAAAGAAGTATTATTCCATGGTGAAAGGTCGCAGGGTGTGTATTCTGAGCAATCAGACAGGAATGGTGAACGAGAAGAGCCATATCCTGGACACATTGCTGGCGCTCAAGGTGAAGGTTACCTGCATAATGAGCCCCGAGCATGGTTTCCGCGGAGATGCCGATGCAGGC
>JAZRWT010000082.1:0-2925 GCA_045599845.1 Candidatus Egerieisoma sp.
CTTATTGCTCCACCACAAAAGCAGTTTACGACCCATAGGGCCTTATTCCTGCACGCGGCATGGCTGGTTCAGACTTGCGTCCATTGACCAATATTCCTCACTGCTGCCTCCCGTAGGAGTTTGGACCGTGTCTCAGTTCCATTGTGGGGGTCACTCCTCTCAGAGCCCCTAGACATCGCAGCCACGGTGGGCCGTTACCCCACCGTCCAGCTAATGTCCCGCGAGCCAATCCGGATCCGACAAATCTTTACCTTCCCGGGGATGTCCCCGGGGAGGACCATGGGAAATTAGTCCGGATTTCTCCGGGTTATGTCCCTGATCCGGGAATGTTGCTCACGTGTTACGCACCCTTCCGCCGGTCGCCGCCAGAGTATTGCTACCCCGCGCTGCCCCTCGGCTTGCATGTGTTAGGCCTGCCGCTAGCGTTCATCCTGAGCCAGGATCAAACTCTTCATTGTATAATAAATATTATTTAAATCTTTAGTTCGTCCTGACTGAATCACTTTAAAAAGTTGTTGACGAGATTTTTAGTTCTATAATAAAATATTTATAAAAACCTCACTTGTACTCTTGCTGTTTACTTGTATCTGTCAATATTTCAATGAACTCTCGTTTGTTCAGCATTGCTTTCTTCCCAAACGGGTTGCAAAGGTAAGCACTTTTTTTGAATCACCAAATTTTTTCGCAATTTTTATTACAATATTTTATCTTACCTTTGTACACAACCAAGCGCACCATGAATCTATACCTGCAAATATTCTCCTGTTTTGCCAAAGTCGGCGCCTTCACACTTGGTGGCGGCTATGCTATGATTAGTGTAATCGAGCAGGAAGTTGTCCGTAAAAGAGGATGGGTTGACCAGGAGGAATTCATGGATGCAGTCACCATTGCACAAAGTTCACCCGGGCTTCTGGCAGTCAACATATCCATATTCCTTGGATACAAGCTCAAAGGGACAAAAGGTAGCATAATTGCCACACTTGGAAGCATTACGCCACCTTTCCTGATTATTCTTGCAATAGCAATGTTCTTTGCTCAGTTTCAGGATTACCCTGCGGTAGTAAGCGTATTCAAGGGGATTCGCCCTGTTGTTGTATCTCTTATTGCGGTTCCGGTCATAACAATGGCAAGAAAGGCAAAACTTGACAAGTGGCGTCTGCTGCTTGCCGCAGCAACAGCCTGCCTGATAATTTTTGCCAGAATGAGCCCTGTATATATAATGCTTGCCGTATTCGTATATTTCTTTGTAACCTACGGATTTCAGACAATGCACCACAGGCACAAGGACGAAAAAGGAGGTGAGCAATGATATACGTTCAGCTGTTCGCTACATTTTTCCTTATTGGAATATTCACCTTTGGTGGTGGGTATGCAATGCTTTCCCTCATACAGAACGAGATTGTTGTAAAGCATGCGTGGCTGAGCGCCAGCCAGTTCACAGACATTGTTGCCATCTCACAGATGACCCCGGGGCCAATAGGAATCAACAGCGCCACCTACATAGGATACTCCGTACCGGCCAACATGGGATTCTCACAGGCAGGATGCATACTCGGATCCTTCACCGCCACCCTTGCCGTTGTACTCCCAAGTTTTCTGATAGTGCTGTCAATCTGCAAGGTCTACAGCAAATTCAAGAAGAACAGGATGTTCGAATCCCTGCTTCAACTTCTCAAACCTGTGGTGATAGGAATGATAGCGGCTGCGGCCGGCATACTGCTCACCCCGGAGAACTTCATAGACTGGACAAGCTGGCTTCTGCTGGCCGTATCTTTCTTAACATTGTGGCGTTTCAAGACCAACCCAATCCTTGTCATTATTACAGCCGGCCTCCTGGGCTATTTCATTTATTAGAACGCTCTCTTGATGATTTCCCTGATGTTGTCAGATTTGTCCATTGTGTAGAAGTGGATGACTTCCGCTCCGTGTGCGAGCAGTTCCTTGCACTGGGCAGTGGCCCATTCTATGCCGAGTTCGCGCACAGCCTTGTTGTCCTTGCACTTGCGCACTTCCTTGACAAGATCCACAGGAAGACTTATAGAGAATGACTTAGGCAGGATATCCAGCTGCTTGAGAGTTGATACAGGCTTGATACCCGGAATGATAGGAACATTTATCCCCGCAGCACGGCATTTTTCCACGAAACTGAAATAATGCGTATTGTCAAAGAACATCTGCGTTACCACATAGTCCGCACCGGCATCCACCTTCTTCTTCAGATTGGCTATGTCCTCCTCCATATTGGTGGCCTCGCAGTGCTTCTGCGGATATCCGGCAACGCCTATGCAGAAATCAGTTGGAGTGGCATCCTCCACACCGCTCTCCAGATACCTGCCTCTGTTCATGTCTGAAATCTGGGACACCAGATCCACACTGTGCAAATACCCACCCGGCGATGGTTCAAAGAACTTCTGACCTGGCATAGGATCTCCCCTGAGAGCCATTACGTTGTCAATGTCAAGAAAACGCAGGTCCAGCAAGGCATCCTCGATTTCGAAAGCGCTGGCTCCTCCGCAGATTACGTGAGGCACCACCTCGGTATTGAACCTTTTCATGATAGCCGCTGCAATGGCAACCGTACCCGGACGCTTTGTAACCATCTCCCGTATGTAACTGCCGCCCTGGACTTCACGGAAAACCACTTCCCTCCTGTGCGCCGTGATATTCAGGAAAGGAGGATTGAACTCCATCAGAGGTTCAATGGACGAATAAAGCTTGTTTATGTCAGAACCCTTGAGCGGCGGAAGCAGCTCGAATGAAGCGAAAGGCCTGTGCGGTCTGTTAAGGATATCAATAACTTTCATGCCACAAAGATAACCAACATTGGCCAGAATATCAAGTCACCTCAATTCTGTTGAACTACGTCCAATTACCAGCCGAAGTGTTATATTCGCATTTAAAGGCAGATGGGAAGCAGCATAGTCG
>JAZRWT010000083.1:0-16168 GCA_045599845.1 Candidatus Egerieisoma sp.
GTGCTGTACCGCACTAATGCGCAAAGCCGCATCATAGAGGAGGAACTCCGCCGCAGGAATATGCCATACCGCATATATGCAGGCCACTCCTTCTATGAAAGGCAGGAAATCAAGGACATGATAGCCTACATAAAGCTTATCGTGAACCCTCGTGACAACGAATCCTTCAGAAGAATAATCAATTTCCCTGCCAGGGCGATAGGTGATACAACAAAGGAGAAGCTCATGGCTGCATGCGGAGCCGCCGGGGTGTGCGCCATGGAATTCATTTTCCGCGATGCAAGGAACAAGGAAAAGCCGGGAGCTGCAATGATTGCCTCAGGCATAAAGGAGTCCACTGCAAGGAAGATAATGGAATTTGCCAACAACATAGTTGAACTGCGCAGCAGACTGCTCACTGAAGATGCCTACGCCATGGCCCGTGAAATAGACAGCAGATTCGGAATAACGGAATCGCTCAAGGCTGAGAACACAATTGAATCGGAATCAAGGGCGGAGAACATTGAGGAACTTTTCAATTCAATCCAGGACTTCGTTGACAACGGCCAGCAGGAGAATGACGAACTTGTTGCCCAGGGATATGACCCTGTTCTTGTAACTCTTGACATGTATCTGCAGAACGTATCGCTCATAAGTGATCTGGATGTGGATGAAGGCAATGATGAAGACTGCATTTCACTCATGACAGTACACTCAGCAAAAGGGCTTGAGTTCGAACATGTATACATCATGGGAATGGAAGAGAACCTCTTTCCGGGACAGGTTGCCGTAAGCATGCTCGCTTATGCAGACAATACTGAAATGGAGGAGGAAAGGCGTCTGTTCTACGTTGCACTCACACGAGCAAAAAAGGATGTTAAACTGTCATACGCACACCAGCGCAAAAAATTCGGTGAAACCGTTTCCAACTCCCCAAGCCGCTTCATCAAGGAAATAGATCCGGAATATGTATCAAACCCTATTCCTGATTATGAGCGTGAACTTTCAACGGATTACTCCTCGCGTACACCGCTTTTCGGGCACAGCACAAAAGGAACGCCTTCAAGGCCTTCATTCACGGCAAGAGAAATGTTCTCAACGCCGAAAAGCAGTTTATACGGCAGTTCTGCGAACCTCAACGCTCAGCATGGCCTTCAACAGAAAAGTACAGCAAGTGCTCCAAAGGCTGACTTCATTGCAGACTCGCCTGCAAAAATAAAACCAGGGCACACCGTAGAGCACCCTAGATTCGGAATCGGAAAAGTTCTTTCCCTTGAAGGTGATGTAATTGGCCGGAAAGCCGTAGTCCAGTTCAACGACGGCAGCACCAGAACCCTGGTGCTTGCCTATGCCAAACTGAGAATTGTCAGATAGATCAGAAACGGAAACCCAATGTGAGATAAATCTTGCTCCTTCCCCACTCCGTATTTCCTACCGGAGCCTGCTCCATATCGTACAATGAGAATTGTTCCTGCTGCTTGGTAAGATATCTCTGATATGTTGCGTCAATGAAGAATCCGCTTGAAGAACTCCAGCCCAAGCCAAGGGAACCTATTGAGAAATTGTCCTCAACGCCTGCATGGTCTTTGCTGACTCCTGTTGAATAGCTCTGGTAACCGGCTCTCAGACTTATGTTCTGAGGCAGCATCACTTCAGCGCCGGCCCTGAATATGTTGCATGATGCGCCACAATCCTTTATTATGGAATTGTCAAAGTCAAAAATATCACTGTTGCCATTCCTGTCAGACAATTTCATGCTTGAATAATCAACGCGCTGATAATCCACACTCACAACGGCCATTTTGGCAATGGTGAGAGCGGCACCTACATTCCACTTGAAAGGTGTGCGCAGTCTGTAGTCGAAACTGAGCAGAGGTGAACCTTTGTGGTAACTTTCCCCGTCTGTGAAGCTGCTGCTTATTGTCATCTCGGAATCGTCTGTGAGCCACATCCATGTAGGTGTCTGTATTGAAGCGCCAAGCCTGAGTTGAGGAATCGGAGTGTATATGATTCCCAATTTGAGATTGACTCCACTTCCTGAGGTACGCAACGAATAGCTTTGTGTGAATGCATTCAGTTTTGATTCACAGGCACGCACATCTGTAGGGAGCTCGGTATAGTCATTGCTCTGCTTGTAATACAGAGTCTGCAAGCCTATGTTTGCGCCTATGTAAACTATATTGTCAATGTTTATGGAGCAGTTGAGGTCCGCCTCATACTGGTATCCCCTCTGATATGAATGGTATATCTGATCAACCGGAGATGCCATATAGATTTCATGGTTGTATGGATCCAGATTCTCAATTGCAGCAAAGTAATCGCAGTCTGAATCAGGCAGAGGGTCCATAAGGAAACTCTTGTAGGCAAGGATGCCGTTCCATGGAGCGTCTGAATAGAAGGCGTCATCGGATTTGAACACGGATTCCTTTATACCCTGGCTCTGCATTGCCACAGCCTGGAGCCAGCTGCTACCTATTGCGTTGCCTCTGGCATACTGTGCTGAACTGTAATCCTGCATTCTGTTGAACACCAGTCCGAAGGATACGCTTCTCACGCCGGATTCATTCAAATACGCGCTTCCTATATAACCAACGTTTGCAATGTTGAAATTGGTTCTGTCATCATTGCTTTTGATTCCTGCGTAAACAGTGCTTGAATTTGACATTGTAAGCGCAGGCGTTATTGACATTTCATTGAAATCGTTCACGGCAGAACCAGCAGGGTTGAGCCATATTGAACCCAGATCGCCTCCCAATGCTGTGAAAGCATTACCCATGGCAATGCTTCTTGCCGTACCGTCCGGGTTCTGCGCACTGAGCCTGTATGCATCCCAAAAGCCTTGTCCGCTGGCAGCCGTTGCCGCAAACACGGCCACTGAAACAGCCAGAATGAATGTCCTTGCAAAAATATGATTCTTCATACTATTGATTTTTTTGAGAATGAATTAATAAAACTACCTGCGTCTTCCACCGCCTGTGCTGCCGCCTGATGAACGTGAAGGTGATGAGAATCCGCCTCCGCTTGAACGTGATGGAGAATATCCGCCGCCACCGCTCATGCTGCTGTTACCTCCGGTTCTCCTGTACTGGTAACCGCCGCTGCTGCCATTGTTTCCGTTGTTGTAATTGTAATTGCTGCTGTTGTTATAATTACCGCTGCGCTGGTAGCTTCCGCTGTTGTTATTCTTATTGCCGTTGTTGGAATTGTAATTGCCGCTTGGGCTGGAACTGCCCTTTGTATAGCTGCCTCCGCCTGACTGACCTACCCTGCCTGTCCTTCTGTAACTGGTGGTGCTTCCACCGTTGCCGTGGGAGTAATCATACAATCGTTCCTTGTCCTGATTACGGCCATTCCTGATGCTTGCCGAATATGACTTGGTATTGGAATATGAATTGCGGGTGTATGAGCTGCCAGCTCGCCTTGCAGTTCCTGAATTGCCTCTTACGTATGTGGAGCCTGCTGCAGCACGTCCGTATCTTGAAGCACCTGATACGCTGCCACCTCCTCCCCAGGCCGTTGAAGTTCTTGATGAATATCTTGCCTCACGTGCATACACTGGAACAATTATGGCAGGCCTCCATGGGTTATATGGATAATATGGATGGTACCATGATCCCGGCCACCATGAACCATACCAGTAAGGACCGTGCCAGTATGGACCCACATGTATGCTCAGATAAGGTCTTGGCCACCAAGGGTCCCAATAAGGGTCCCACCATGGATCCCAGAACGGATCCCACCAATTGAAGCTGTATGAATACCACCAAGGGTTATAATTCAAATAGTTGTTTACAACCGTTACGTTCACGGGCTTTTCATACTTTTCCTTGTCAAACTGCCTCAGTTTCATTTCATAGCTGTCTGGGGCAGGAACATATGTGGAGTCTTCAAGATATCTGGCCAATGAATCCGGGAGTGAAGCATACGTCTTCTGCTCCCTTGAGCTGTCCCTACCCGGACTGCTTGCTTGAGCCGCCGTACGGCTCATCCTCTCCGAACGTCCGTATATGCCATTCACATAAGAAGTTGGGGAAGCGTTGTACGTGCCGCAACCATATAAGGCAATTACAGCAAGAGCGCACAAAGACATTTTATAAAATGTTGTGAACTTTTTCATAAATTAACCTCCTGTGCTTGATTTATTTTGTACTTTTGCAATTCAAATTATCAGACACAAACCTAATCAAAAATTATACCAAAAGCAATTGTATATGGCAAAAGAGGTTACAAATAGAGAGGACAACTATTCACAGTGGTACAACAATCTGGTTGTAAAGGCGGACCTGGCAGAACAGTCGGCAGTAAGAGGATGTATGGTAATCAAGCCGTACGGATATGCCATTTGGGAGAAGATGCACGACCAGCTCGATAAGATGTTCAAGGAAACCGGTCACGTGAACGCATATTTCCCTTTGTTCATTCCCAAATCCTTCCTGAGCAAGGAAGCCGAGCATGTTGAAGGTTTTGCAAAGGAATGTGCAGTAGTTACCCACCACAGACTTATGACCAATCCGAACGGCCCCGGCGTTGTTGTTGACCCTTCCGCACGCCTTGAAGAGGAACTGGTTGTAAGGCCCACTTCTGAAACAATCATCTGGAACACTTATAAGAATTGGATAACCTCATACAGAGACCTTCCTATCCTTTGCAACCAATGGGCCAATGTTGTCCGCTGGGAAATGAGGACCAGGCTCTTCTTGCGCACGGCAGAATTTCTCTGGCAGGAAGGACACACCGCGCACGCTACAAGGGAAGAGGCTGTTGAAGAGGCAACAAGGATGATAAACGTTTACGCAAAGTTTGCAAGAGAATACATGAGCCTCCCTGTTGTTGTTGGAACAAAGAGCGAGACCGAACGTTTTGCGGGCGCTCTTGACACACTTTGCATCGAGGCCATGATGCAGGACGGAAAGGCTCTTCAGGCAGGCACCTCACATTTCCTGGGCCAGAATTTTGCCAAGGCCTTTGACGTGAAATTCTCAAGCAAGGAGGGAACCCTTGACTATGTATGGGCAACTTCATGGGGAGTTTCCACCCGTCTTATGGGAGCCTTGATAATGGCTCACTCAGACAACAACGGTCTGGTACTGCCTCCTAAACTTGCTCCTATCCACGTTGTCATGGTTCCTATCTTCAAGACTGCACAGGAGAATGAGGCAATCATTGAAAGAATGGAAGGCCTGAAGAAGGAGCTTGAGGCAAAAGGCCTTTCAGTGAAGATAGACAACAGAGATACCGTAAGAAGCGGATTCAAGTTTGCAGAATGGGAGCTCAAGGGCGTTCCTGTAAGAATAGCCATAGGTCCAAGGGACATGCAGAACGGAACGGTTGAAATAGCAAGAAGGGACACTCTCACTAAGGAATCCATGAGCATTGAAGGATGTGTTGAACATATTGTGACTCTGATGGATGAAATTCAACAGAACATTTATGCAAAGGCACTTGACTACCGCAATAAGAAAACCATTAAAGTTGACACCTGGGAAGAATTCAAACAGAAGATTGAGGAGGGAGGATTCCTTCTCTGCCACTGGGATGGAACAGCCGAAACGGAAGAGAAAATAAAAGAAGAGACAAAGGCAACCATACGCTGCATACCTTTGGATTCTTTCGTATGCCAGGAGGAAGGCAAATGCGTATACAGCGGCAAGCCTTCCAAACGCAGGGTGATTTTTGCAAGAGCTTACTAACAACAATTAATTCATGAATTGTATGGACGCAGACCCGTGTAAACAGAACCGGATTTTATCAACACTTACAACTAAAGCCAGCACAAAGGCCATAGTATTTGACAAGACACTTGAAGCTTTCAATCTTCTGAAAGAGATTCTTGGAGAGATAAGCAACGATCTGAACGAGCTTATTGAAGACCAGAAACTGGAAGTTGCCGAACGCAGGCTGAGGCTGGAATACAGAGACCGCGGAAAATTTGAAGCGGAACTCAAGTTTGCAGACGACGTGCTGGTTTTCAGCATGCACAGTGACGTATTCCAGTTTGACAGAGACAGCACCGTTTGGAGATATGCATATTCCAAGGACAACAAGCTCAATTCTTACTGCGGTATCATAAATGTTTACAACTTTCTGTCAGATTCCATGAAATACGGCAGGAATGAAGACTTAGGCTACCTTGTTGCCAGACTTTTCGTAAACAGGGAGAACAAATTCTTTGTTGAGGGAAAAAGACAGAAAAGGAAAAGGGTTTCCGAATTCGGCAAATATGATCTTTCGCGTGAGGAACTCGTTGCTTTTGTGGAGGCCGCAATGGAATACACTTTGTCCTTTGATCTGCTTGTTCCTCCATTTGACATAGTAAAGGTAGCGTCCGTGGATCAGATCAACGCCAAGATAGAAAGTTCCAAGATGATGACCGGCAAGCGCATGGGATACAAATACAATTCAGACGATGTTCTTGACAACGACTGAAAACAGTAATTATCTAACAACTTGAAAAATGAAAAGCCTGATCAAAATTCTTTTGACTATAATAATAATGGCATCGAGCGCCAGTTCCGTTTGTGCGCAGTTCTGGTCAAGAAAGAAAGAGAAAACAGTGGAAGATACCGTTTTTGTTTCCGGTTTGAATGATGAACAGGAACTGATAAGGTCACTCGTTGCCCGTTACGGCATTCCTACCATACAGTATGAACCGGTAACTCCGCCAAAGTTCTGGAAATGCGGAATAATGAACCAGCTCGGTTTCTCGCAGGTAGCCCTGTCAAATTGGGCGGCCGGAGGATCCAATTCACTTGCATTCAATGCATACATCAATGCAACGGCAAATTACAACAAGGGGAATGTGAGTTGGGAGAACAGGCTGCAGACTGCTTACGGATTCATAGAATCGGCCAAGGATGGTCATAGAAAGAGCGATGACCGGCTTATCATAGACAGCAAGTTCGGATACAGGACCGTGAAGGATCTTTACATGTCTGCAAGTTTCAATTTCACATCACAGTTCACTCCTGGATATGATTATCCGTCAGGTGAATCCGCAAGACTTGTTTCAAGATTCCTTTCCCCGGGGTACCTCAAGCTTGGTCTTGGTGTGGAATACAAGAAAGGCACCTGGCTCTCGCTTAACTTCGCACCTCTCACTGCAGGTGCCACAATAGTAAGCGACCCGGATTTGAGAAAGAAATATGGCAACGAACCTGATGAGGAGATAAGATATCAGCTTGGTGCGCAGTTGAACCTCAGGAACAATTTCACCGTGGTCAAAGGATTCAAGATAAGTTCGGCAATAACCCTGTTCTCAGATTACAGATACAAACCTAAGAACATTCAGGCAAAATGGGATTTCCTTGCTGAGCTGCAGTTCAACAAATATTTCTCCACAATACTCAATATCAATATGATATACGACGATAACGTGAAGAATATAGAGAAAGACGAAGTTACGGGCCTTGATGTGATCCGCGGCCCGAAACTTCAGCTCATGGAGGTTCTCAGCGTTGCATTCACATATACTTTCGGCTCATACACAAAATAAGCCGCATAAATGCGAAACTTGCGTTGAATAATGCTGTATAAATTCAGGAAAAACATTGAAAGAATTCTGGCCAAGCAGAAGTTTTCTAACTCTGGAACCGGAATTCTTGTTTGTGTAAGCGGAGGGCCGGATTCCATGGCTCTTCTTGACCTTATGCGTCAATGCCCGGCCTTTAGAATTGCAGCTGCCCACGTGAATTTCCATCTCCGTCCCGGTGAATGTGAAAATGACCAGAAACTTGTTGAAAGCTATTGCTCCAGAAACGGAATAGAGCTGCATGTCAAGCATTTCAACACTTCGGAATATGCCAGGAACCATGGCATTTCGCTTGAAATGGCGGCAAGGGAACTCAGGTACAATTGGTTTGAAGAACTTCGTCAGGAACTCGGTCTTGACTTCATTGCCGTTGCCCATAACGCCAATGACAATGCAGAGACACTCCTCCTGAACCTGTCAAGAGGAACAGGACTGCGTGGAATCTGCGGAATGAAAGAATGCAGCACAAGCCGTATCATAAGGCCCTTGCTTGGAATAGAAAGAAAAGCTATTCTGGACTACCTGAACAACCACGGCATTGATTACGCTACAGACAGCACCAATGCCTCCAATGATTACAAGAGGAACAAATTGCGTAATTCCGTGATTCCTATCCTCAAGGAAATGAACAGTTCCGTGATTGCCACAATGAACTCCAACGCCGCCCATTTCAATGCCGCAATGGAAGTTCTTGACAGCCTGAGCCAAAGCATTCGTCAGAGAATATGCATTGAGAGCGTTGAAGAATATGTACGCACAATGTTTCCACAGACCGATGAACTTCAATCCGGCACAGAGGATGATTCAGCAACAGGAACACGTTCACAGAGGCTTGCACTTTTTACATGTCTTGCGTTGAAGGATATTTTTACCGAAGCAATCGATATCAAAGCACTTACAAAGGAAAAAGGCTGGAAATTCTGGCTTCATGAATGGATATCCGATTTCGGAGCGAATACCGCCCAGTCCAATGAACTTGCCGCTATCATTGAGAATGAAGCAAGAAGCAGCGCACCAAAACGTATGGAATTCGGGAATTACTGCGCCATAGTGGAAAGAGGCTTCATTAAAATTTTCAAATCCAGCAGGCCTGACCTGACTCAATTTGTTGAAATAGAGGACAAATCATCATATTATCAGGCCAGATTCCAAGGAAGCCTCAGTCTGCGCTTCAAAAAAGTTCCAGGCCATTTAAGCATAAGGACTCCCCACCAGGGCGATAGTTTCACGGCCTTTGGACGGAACAACGGCAGAAGAAGCCTCTCGGACTATTTCACCAATCTCAAGATTGAAACCATTCTCAAGCCCCAAATACCACTGATTTGCATCAATGATGAAATAGCGGCAATAGCCGGGATAGAGATTTCAGAAAAATTCCGGATTTGATACGCTATCGCAAGTAGGAAATAGAATTGGGGCCTTCGTGGCAAAGAAGGTCCAGAATGGATAAGTTGGGAATGAAGCCGTGCTTTGCACTGAATACCTGCCAGTAATGCCTGTTGAGCCCCCACTCTTCCAAAAGGCTCGGGCCTTTGTATTTGGGACTGATTCTCGAACGCAGATCCAGCATTCCCTCAGGCACTTCATTCATGTACTCGGCTGTAAAATGCATTTCCTTCTCTACACCTATGAGTTCAAGACAAAGTTTCAGGATTCCTGTATTGAGATCAAGCAGGCTTGAATGCTTGCTGTCAAGGATATCGAAGAAATAATCCTTGTAATAATCAAAGAACGGTGTGAGACCGTATGCGGAAGTTATTGCTATCCTGTGCTGATGGAGCCAGCCTTTCGAGTAATCCAGCCCTACCATGTCAACAGGCAGGCGATGTGTTTTTTCGTCACCTGCAAGAGCAGCCCTGCGTGCCGGGAGGTTCAAAGCAAGCAACCCGCCCTCAGCATAAATGTGAGCGCGGGTTCTGTAAGTCTGCTTCTGAAAATTCTCCTTGCTCTCAATGAACACTCTGTCTGCTTTGAGAATTGCGGCAAAATATTCCAATGGTGGGAAATATGCGGTTGAGAGCAGCAGATCCTTCACAACTATCTGTCTTTTTTGCGAGGACGTATGATTCCCCTGTTGCTGGCTTTTATAAAATCAAGGATTATACGTTTTTCATCACAGTCAGGAATCTCTTCCTCAACTTTCCTGCAAGCCTGGGTAGTATTGAGATTGCTATTGTAAATGATATCGTATATCTGCTTGATATTTTCTATCTGCTCGGCGGTGAAACCCCTCCTGCGCAAGCCTACAATGTTGATGCCTTCATAAAGTATAGGATGCGCACCTGCAGCCATTGCAAAAGGAGGAACGTCCTGGCCTATGAGAGTACCTCCGCCTATCATTGCGTGCATACCTATCTTGGTGAACTGGTGAGCCATTGAATTTCCGCCTATTATTGCCCAGTCATCCACGTCTGTTTCTCCTGCAAGACCGCAGAAACTCACTATTATGCAATTCTTTCCAATCTTGCAATCGTGAGCAACGTGTGCGTATGCCATGATAAGGGTGTTGTCATCTATGGTGGTGATGCCCTTTCCGCTGGCCGCCGTTCCGCGATGAACGGTTGCACATTCACGTATGGTAACGTTATTGCCTATTTTTACGTAGGAAACCTCCCCCTTGAACTTCAAATCCTGAGGAATGCCGCCTACTACGGCTCCTGGGAACACTTTGCAGTCATTACCTATTGTAACATAGTCATAAATGGTAGCGTGAGGCCCTATCACGCAGTTGTCACCGATTTCAACATTCTCTGAAATGTAAGAAAACGGCTCGATTTTTACGTTTTTCCCTATTTTGGCATTGGGATGAACGAATGAGTTGATATATTCTGCCATATCTGTAATATTACTCTGATTTCTTAGCTATTTGTACTGTAAGGTCACCGCTGCATACCAAGGCGCCGTTTACGAAGGCTTCGCCGTGCATTGTAACCATTCTGTGACGCGGTTCTTCAGGAACGGTGAGACGGCATACAAGAACATCTCCAGGAACAACCTTGCCCCTGAATTTCACCTTGTCCACTTTTGTGAAGTAGCTTGTATATAATTTAGGATCTTCAAAATACCTGCTTGCAATCAGCACTCCGCCTATCTGCCCCATGGTCTCAATAATAAGCACTCCGGGCATTACAGGTTCACCGGGAAAATGACCCTTGAAGTAATACTCTTCAGCGGAAACCATTTTCTCGCCCACAATGTAATTGTCTCCCATTTCCGAAATCCTGTCTGCAAAAAGGAATGGCGGACGTTGAGGCAGGAGTTCCTTTATGGCCTCACTGTCAACAACAGGCTTATCCGTTGGATTGAAAAATGGGACATCCAGCTCCTTCATAATTATTTGATCAATGAATGTTTGTATGCTTCCCTTATCATCCGCGCCACTTTGGTGTTTATTCCATGTCCGCTCTTGTAACCGATAATCTTTGCACGTACCGGAACCCCCACCAATGAAAAGTCTCCCATTATGTCAAGAAGCTTGTGCCTTGCGCATTCATTGGTAAACCTTAGTTCCAGATGGTTGAGATATCCTTCCGGCGCTCTTTCAAGACTCTTTACGCCAAAGATGTTTGCAAGTCTGTCAAGCTCCTCCTGAGGTACAGGATGCTCCACAATAACAATAGCATTGTCAAGATCCCCTCCTTTAATAAGATTGAGCTTGAAAAGAGGCTCTATTTCATGGAAGAACACAAAAGTCCTGCAAGGGGCAATATCCGTTACGAAATTTGTATTCCTGTTATATCTTGCATACTGGTTGCCCAGCACTTTGGAATTGAAATCCAGCATGAGGTCAATTGAGAAATCGTCATCCGGAAGCAAAGTCACCTCTGAACCCGATTCATTGGAGAAAGTTATTTTCTTCTCCAGCACGAAAATCTTTCTCGGAGCAGGCTGTTCCTTCAAACCGGCAGCCACGAACTGCTCCATATATGGTTTTGCGCTGCCATCAAGAATAGGAACCTCCTGAGTGTCTATGTCAATGAGTGCATTGTCTATCTGAAGACCGCTCAATGCCGCCATAAGGTGCTCGAGCGTTGAAATCTTGACATCACCCTTCTCAAGAGTTGTTCCCCTGGCAGTTGTGGTTACGTAATCCACTATTGCCTCTATTATGGCATCCTCTCCAAGATCCACTCTTCTGAACTTGATACCGTGATCTATGGGAGCCGGATGGACTGTCATAGTAACTTTCCTGCCAGTATGCAGACCTTTGCCACAAAAAGTGCAGGCTGATTTCAAAGTATGCTGTTTCGTGTACATGTTTATTTCTTGATTTCTTTTTCAAGGGAGTTGAGCCTCTCCACCAGCTCACTGTAAAATTCCGGCATGTTCTTGAAAAGTGCGTATGCCTTCATATAAACCTTATGGTCAATTGCAGGAGAACCGAGAAGTATCTGACCAGATTTCCTTACATTGTTCGTAAGACCTGTCTGAGCTGCCATAGTAGTGTTGTCCGCCACAGTAAGATGTCCTGCAAGACCTGTCTGGCCTCCGAACATGCAGTGCTTTCCAACCTTGGTGGAACCTGCCACCCCGCACATTGCAGCCATAACGGTATCCTCCCCTATCTCCACGTTGTGAGCTATTTGAACCAGATTATCGACCTTAGCACCCTTATGGACTATTGTAGAACCCATGGTGGCCCTGTCTATGGTTGTGTTCGCGCCCACTTCAACATCATCCTCCAGGATAACGTTGCCTGTCTGCGGAATCTTCTTGTAATGTCCGTCATCTGTTGGAGCAAAGCCGAATCCGTCTGCACCTATCACGCAGTTTGCATGCAGTATGCAGTTGTTCCCCACCTTGCATCCGTCGTATATTTTCACACCCTGATAGAGTATTACGTTCTCCCCTATTTCAACGTTCGCTCCTATGTAAACCTGTGGGTAAATCTGACAGCCATCGCCAACCCTGGAGCGCTTTCCTATGCAGGCGAACTCTCCAACATAAACTCCCTTGCCCAATTTTGCACTGAACGCCACGGAACTTCTCCAGCTTCTGCCACTTCTCTTCGAGGCCTTCAAGGAATTGAGCAGATCAAGCAGGGAAGCAACTGCGCTGTACGCGTTGTCAACCAGAATGAGTGTTGGCTCGTATTTGTAATCCGGCTTGTAGAAACTTCTGTTGAGAATTATAACGCTTGCCTTGCAGGTATAGAGATACTGCTCGTACTTGGGATTGGCCAAAAAGCAGATATTGCCCTTTTTTCCATATTCTATCTTGTTGACGGACGACACTTTGGTCATAGGGTCACCCACTATCTCACCATTGAACTGGGCGGCTATCCTTTCCGCTGTAACTTCCATAAAAAATATATGCTTGATTGATTAAACAACTCCTTCAAATTTTACAAAGATAACAAATTACGGCAAATACACAAACACCTTTGGCTTAACGTTCTCAACTTCCTTGCCGGATTTGATTATGGACATTATGCCCGAAAAGTGGTAACTAAGGGTTCTGCTTACCTCATCTTCCGGAAAGTCCTCTGGATGCTTGACACAGAGTGCCGCTATGCCGCAGGCGACCGGCCACATCTGACGGAAGAGAAACTCTGATTGTTCCGATATCAGACCGTAACCCTGCTCGCCTGCATCCAGGCACTCCCGCGCAATGCTTTCTGCAATCTCCAGGCGCGCATCCTTCCCGAGGAACAGCATTTGGAAGATATTGGGGTCCTCCTTTGCAAAGGCTACAAGCCGCAGTCCGAACTCCTTGAATGCGGGGAAATACCCGGTAACTCCATTCATCCTGGCGGTAAATGCCTTTTCCGCTGCCGCGCGTATGGCATCCATCACCTCATTCATATCCTTGAACATCGTGAACATAGGGCTGGACGAGGTGCCGAGCTCCTTTCCCAGAGCCCTGGCACTGACCGCCTCCAATCCGCTGGCTCTCACTATCCTGAGCCCGGCGGCAACAATATCATCTTTGGAGAATCTCGCTTGTCTTGGCATAAATGAAACAATTGTTATGTAACGGTGTGCAAAGATACAAAAAGTTGCGCAATACGCAGTCACTCGCACAATACGCAAAACAGATGTAAGATAACAGATGTTATATTAAGAAAATTATTGTACCTTTGCAGTCGATTTAACGAGCAAATGAGCAATACAGCACTTGATTGGGCAGCCGGCAAGAGCATGCAGATTGCGTATATCCTTCACAACAATATTTCTGACTGTGTTACCAGTTATGACCTGAAGAAACTTGATGATATGCTTGCTTACTATTCGGGCAAGGGATGCGATGTGAAAACGCTGAAAGAATACAGAAATAAGAATAATGGAAAATAAATTTTGCCAAAGCTGCGTAATGCCACTTACTGAAGGAAGCCTTGGCACAAACGCTAATGGAAGCAGGAATGAAGACTACTGCATTTATTGCTACAAAGACGGCCATTTTCTTCAGGAATGCACGATGGAGGAGATGATAGAGCATTGCAGTCACTTTGTGAATGAGGTAAACAAGCGCCTGCCCTCTCCCTTGACCAAAGAAGAATACGCGGGCCAGCTGAAAATCAGCTTTCCAAGTCTTAAGCGCTGGCGGGAGAGCCGATGAGTGACAACTACAAAAAATCAAAATAATGACGATGAAAACATTTTTCAACATAGCGAGGAATATATTTGCCGTCATAGGTCTGGTCTTCACGATACTTCTAGCATATGTGCTATGCAGTGGCAAGTATGATTTGGGAAGAGGTGAAAACAAGAATCAGGTCAGCCACATTGAAAGCCTGAAACTGTCCGGACCATATGGCAGGGACAAGGTCAAATTCAACATCCACCCAGTCATTGACGCTGAAAGGGCGGGTGAGATAAGGGACTACTTCCAGCTTGACACTCTTTACGAAGAAACGGCTTCAACCTGGGAGAAGACATTGGCGATTGCCCGTTTCGTTGCAACTAACATTCCCCACGCCAATCAGACGATACAGCCCGAAAAGAGGAACGCAATCTATTTGTGGGAATACACGAAGAACACTGAGCCGGCATTCAATTGCAGGCTGCACAGCATTATGATGTTCGAACTGCTTTCAACTGTCGGAATACAAGCCACCTATATCACCTGTATGCCTGCAGACCGCAATGACACCGACTGTCACGTAGTCAATCAGGTCTGGCTTCCGGAGCTCGGGAAATGGGTGATGATAGATTCTGATTCCGGTGGATTCTATGCAACGGATGAGGACGGCAATCTGCTTTCGTTGCAGGGAATGAGAGAGTCATATATTCAGGGGAAGACTATTCTATATCACCCGCAGTTTGCTCAAGCAGGTAGTTCCGACAATTGGTACTACGATTATATGGCCAAGAATACCTACTGGTTCTCCTGTTGGGAGACCTTCCATTTTGATCAGGAACCTGCTGCAGGTAAAGATGCTGGTAGGTATATTCATCTTGTCCCGAAAAGCTTCAAGCCGTTTGGAGTCAATAACCGGGACATCGTGACAAGTGACGCCGGTCAGTTCTGGGCCACACCTGATAAATCAACAAATATATGAACGCACGGGAGTATTACCTTGACAACCTGAAGGTGTTCCTGACTGTTCTGGTTATTTTCCACCACGCCGGGCAGGCATACGGGAATGGTGGAGGTTGGGCATACCAACCTTCGAATCCAGATGAATTTCTTCCTTGGATATGGCATTTATTTGCGGTGAATGCCGGATTCTTTATGGGGCTGTTCTTCCTGATTTCAGGATATTTCGTTCCAGCGAGCTATGACAGACAGGGAGGCAAGGTATTTGCCAGAAAAAAGCTTATGCGGCTGTGTATCCCTCTATTGTTCATTGGGATAATCACATCCGCCATTACAGGGACTCTTGAGGTCGCACATATGTGGTTTGTGGAGAGTTTGTTGGTGTTCTGCCTCATATATGCACTGATCGGGAAATTCTGCAAACCAATATCCGTGGAATGTTCATCTAAACCGACTGTTCCCGGACTGCTGATTCTCGGACTTGTAATCGGTATTGGCAGTTATTTCATACGCAAGGTCAGTCCGCAGGACAACTGGATTATGGTTCCCCTCAAGATAGAGCCCGCTCACTATCTGCAATATGTCGTATTGTTCGCTGTCGGCGTTCTGGCCGGACGGTTCAAGTGGTTCGAGAGAACGAGTAATGTCACAGGTGCTGTCTCACTCCTTGCCGGGACGGCTTTCGCCGTCGGGATGTACATCCTTGGCGACAACGAATGGAGCGGTTTCGTATGGAAATGGTACGGCATCTACGAATCGCTGATGTGCGTATTCCTCTGCTTCGGTCTGATATGGTTGTTCCGTCAGGCATTTTCGCAGGCGTCCCCTTTTATGCAATGGTGTGCGGCACAATCCTACGGAGCATATGTGTTTCACCTGCTTCTGATGCTTGGAATCCAGTTCGCAACCGACGCTATTTGGATGGGTGCCTTCGGCAAGTTTATCTTCATCGGCATATCCACTACGCTTGTCTCCTATCTGCTCACCTGGCTCGTGCGGATGATTCCGGGAATGAAGTCTGTATTGTAATGTATTTCGAATGAGGTTGATAGACGAATACTTGTCCTCTGATTATAGCGACAGCGTTTCAAAGAGGATAAAGCCGGTGGAACCGCTTACGCCTGACTGCATCTTTGAAGATATGTTCTGCAACTTCCCAAAGCCTTTTGCGTGGCTGATGAG
>JAZRWT010000084.1:0-1724 GCA_045599845.1 Candidatus Egerieisoma sp.
TGAACGTACATGCAGGATTCCCAAGTCCGGTTGATGATGCCTATATGTCGCAGCCAATAGATTTGAACAAGGAGCTCATCAAGCATCCGGCCACTTCCTACCTTGTGCGGGTAACTGGTGATTCCATGACTGACGAAGGGATAGATGAGGGTGATTTGCTGGTTGTTGACCGCTCCATTTATCCCAGTCAGAACAATGTTTCAGTTGTGATGTACAAAGGGGAATTCGCCTTGAAACGGATAGTGGACAGGAACGGAGAACTTTACCTTATGCCCGGTAATTCCAATTACAAGCCAATAAAGGTTACAAACGCAGGCGAGTTACGCATTTTTGGCGTAGTCATGTGGGTGATGAAGAAGAAGTTCTAAGCAATGATACTTCATATTGACTGCAATTCATTCTTTGCTTCCTGTGAGATTTCATTCAGACCGGATCTCATAGGAAAACCTGTTGTTGTGGCCAATTGCAATGAAGCTGGAGGAGGAATTATACTGGCTCTTTCCAAGGAGGCAAAGGCATTGGGACTCAAGCGCGGGAATCCTGTCTTCAAAGTCAAGGACATACTCAATGCACACAAAGTTGCAGTCTTCCCGGCAAACCATCACAAGTACGTTGACATATCAAGACGCTTGATGCAAGTTGTAAAGGAGCAGGGCCTTGTCCTTAATTTCAAGCAGTATTCAGTGGACGAATTCTTTGGTGAACTGCCTTCAGAAGACCTTGATGAGTTGCGTGGCACTGCCTTGGAAATAAAGAGACATATTGAGCAATGTACGGGTATTCCAGTGAGCTGCGGCTTGTCAATGTCCTGTACTCTTGCGAAGGTAGCCACTTGGTATGCAAAACATTATGATGGATATAAAGGCGTATGTGTACTGCCGTTTGAAAAGATAGAAACGGCCTTGAAGGGCTTCCCAATAGCCGAAATATGGGGAATAGGGCGCAGGACAGCACCCAAGCTTGAGGCGCATGGAATTTCCACAGCATTGCAGTTTTGCAAATGTAACCTCTACGAAGTCAGGAGACTGCTTAATGTCAACGGCATAAAAACCTGGCAGGAACTTCACGGAACACCGTCGATAGACATTGAAAATCCCGTAAAGCAGAAGTCCATAGCTCACACCAGAACTTTTGCCTTCATGACCGATGACTTGAAGCAACTGCATTCATACATTGCTGAGTTCTCAGTTGCAACAGCAAGGAAATTGCGTGATCAACATTCAGTATGTCAAAGTGTTTCAGTATTTCTTTGTACAAATCCTCACAGGGATGACCTCCAGCAGTATCAGAATTTCGGAACAGAAAGATTGGGAATTGCTACATTCAATACAATGGAAATCACAGAAGCCGCCGTACGTGTGTTGGAGCGTATTTATGAGCCTGGTTATCAATACAAGAGGGCAGGAGTGGTGCTTTCGGAAATCAGTTCTGACAATGCAGTGCAGCTTGACCTGTTCAGCTCTGATGTCAATGATATGGAAAAGTCGGAGAAACTTATGGGAGTTCTTGATGACATTACCACTAAATACGGAATGGATTCAGTGAAACTCGCCTCTCAAAGTTTTGACAAGACTGAAGTGAAACTCAACAATTTTCAGCCAAAACTCAATCAGACCACAAATATCAACGACATAATAAAAGCAAAGTAGCGCTCTGCACGGCATGAGGCATACTGCTTATTGGGGTCAGCAGTCCTGAAAGAAGTATGAAACATCCATGACTTT
>JAZRWT010000085.1:0-19481 GCA_045599845.1 Candidatus Egerieisoma sp.
CTCCCTCTTCGGGAGCCAATGCCGCAAAACGCTGCTGTTGGTCTATCAAACACTTATAAGCTTTTCATGGATTCCCCATGGTCGTGAACAACTGCGCGCAACCAGCGCTCGCGGTGCTTAGGCCATGCAGGCATTGCAGGAATGCCCCTGCCGGCCCCGTTATCCATGAACGAGCCATCCTCGTTCTGTTTCTTCACGTTTCCGTCCATGAATTTCACAAGCAGGAACCTGTCAAGGGCCGTCCAGGTATCGAACAGATATTGAGAACGTTCCTTGCACCAATCGGTAAGCATTGCTGAAACGTCTGCAGAGCTCCTGCCCGATTCCATCATGTCCAAAGCCAGACTGTCAACAGTGTTTACCAAAGCCATATTTTCAGTCTCATACTTGCTGGCAGCGCCCCTTATATAAGGTTCCGCTCTGTCATAGAACAGATATGCAAAATGAGCCACTCTTGTAAACAGCCAGTATGCAGAAGTCTCGCTGTAAGTTGTCATGTTTCCATTGCCTTCCTCAAAACAATGCGGCACGCTGTTTACAGTTGTATATATTGGCGTAAGCGTGCTTGTTGCGGCATCATCAACACCGAACCAGCACAAACCGCCTATTTCATCAGGGAGCCAGCTCCTGCTCTGGCACACGTACCAGAAACCTGTCTGCTGTGTTGCAATAGGCCTTTCGAACTCATATGCAACACTGTCAATCTCAAATGAAATAGGGCGCCACCTGTTAGGAAGACGGTAAGGGCCCGATGCAATATCCTCCCGTGTGTCAAGAGGTGTTCCCTCATAATGGTCACGCATTGCATCTGCAAGCTCGTTGAATGATATTTTATGATCAGGTTTAATGAACAGAGGCATGTCGTTGGAAGCATTGTGGCCCGATGCAAAATCAAAGTATTTGTCAGCATCGAATGCCTTGCCGCCCAGAAGCCTGAAAGCTGACCATGTGCGTGATTCACAGCCACGCAAGCCGTCCCACTTCAAAGGACAATATGCTTCACGGAAACTGAAATCCTCATCCTTTCCGCTGAAATAACCCATTTCACGTGCAAAATCAATCACGTCAGGTGAATACAGGCAATTTTCCGGATCGTTTAGAGGGAATTTTGTAATCCTGCTCTGATTTGCATGAGCGCAGATGCATCCGTCCGGGATTCTCACAGCCACCCAGACACCGCCTTTCCGGCCTTCTCCCTTGCCAACGAGTTCCATAATCCAGCATTCTTCCTTATCTGCAATGGAAAAAGTCTCGCCCTCATCAATGTACCCGTAATTCTGCATGAGTTCATCAATGACCTTTATGGCTTCACGGGCGGTTTTCGCACGCTGAAGAGTAACATAAATGAGTGTTCCATATCCTGCAACAGCCTTTGGATTGGCAAGTTCCTCGCGGCCTCCGAAAGTTGTTTCACAGATAATGAGCTGATGCTCGTTCATATTGCCAACAGTCCTGTAAGTATGCGGAACCTGCGGAATCTTTCCGCCATAGAATCCGCTGTCCCAATTGTATATGTCAAGCATTGCACCGGCAGGATAATCGGCAGAATCGTGAAAATACAATTCACCGTAGAGCTGATGCGAATCCACCGCATATGACACCATTATGGACCCGTCTGCCGAGGCGCCCTTTGTTACAATGATATTGGTGCATGCTGAAAGTTGTGTCCTTCCCGCAAAAATGATTGCGGACAGGAAAAAGATGAAGACAAGTTTTTTCATACTACATAAAAATTCATGCTTGGTTTCACAAAATTAATAATCTGTCAATAGATTTGATTAATTTTGTTCAGTTTGAAACAAACTTTCATTTCAAGATCAATGAGCATCAACCTGTACACACTGACCTCCAGCCTGCACACTGAAATGCTTCCTGACCCTTTGCAGGAAAGCTTCATACAGCAAATTCAAGAACTCGCAGGGCTAAAATTCACTTATAAAGGTGACTTGTCCAGCACAAGTTTCAGCCACTCATCGGACAACATCTTCTATGTCCGCACCGGCGGAACCGAAGGAATCTTCAAAAGTATTTTCTACAGCGATGGTTCCATTCCACCGGATCCCGGTTCCAGAGTGCTACTGCTTTCCAGCGGCCTGAGCAACTCACTTGCCGCCTCCATGGAAATCCTCAGTTTCCTGAACCAGCAAGGAGTCCCTGGTGAAATTCTCCACGGCTCTGCCCAAAGCATTGCTTGCCGCATGAACGAACTGTTTTCCAAGGCAGATGCCAATCCAGCCATTTATGAGACATTGAGGCGGAATGCGGTGGATTCCTGCAATTTATCCGGGAGTAAAGAAAAGCTTTATGAACTATCGCAAGTGGAAAACGGAAATTGCATCAAAGTGCTGGAAGGCTGCTGTAATTTGCTGAAAGGAAGCAGGTTGGGAGTAATAGGAAAACCTTCCGACTGGCTGATAAGCAGCAATGTGGATTATTCCGCGGCAAAGGAAAGACTTGGTTGTGAACTCATTGACATTCCTATATCAGAGGTAATTGAACTGTTCAACAACAGGAGTTTCAATATTGGAATTGTTGACAAACTCTGCAACAATCCGGAGAATTTCAATAGTGAAACAAAGTCTGTCAGCTCTTGTGGTAGAAACGATAACATTCAAGACAATAGGAACGGCATAATAAGCAGCGCGGAAATTGAAAAGGCACAGAGAGTGTATTGCTGCTTGAAGGAGATTGTAAGAAAATACGAACTTACAGGCCTTACTCTCAGATGCTTTGACCTGCTTGACAGCATAAGGACCACAGGCTGCCTTGCCCTTGCTAAACTGAATGCCGAGGGAATCACAGCAAGCTGCGAGGGCGATGTTCCTGCAATAATTTCAATGGAGATTGCCCGCAAACTATGCGGCACACCGGGTTTTCAGGTGAATCTTTCAAAAATTGATGGAGACATTCTGCTTTTCGCCCACTGCAGCGTGCCGTTGAACATTGTTGAATGCTACTCATACAACACTCATTTTGAATCAGGAATAGGTGTTGCCGTTCACGGAGAGTTCAAGAAAGGCCCTGTGAGCATCTTCAAGATAGGAGCGGATATGAAGCATTATGTTACCATCGCAGGTGAAATAACAGGGAACCAGTACAAGCCGAACCTCTGCCGAACCCAGGTTCTGGTGAAGGCTTCCGGCGCAGCGGATTATATGCTCGAATCACCTCTGGGGAATCATCATATACTTGTACCGGGGCACTTGAATCTATGAATTGTATTGCATATTTCATTGAATCCGCTTACATTTGTGTAAAACTCAAAACTACAGGAAAATGAAAAATTTATTAGTTTCAATTACCGCTGCTGTGATTGCATGCATTATGTCCTGCTCCTGCAATGCCAAGGATATTATTATCAAAGTGCAGGACCTTCCTCAAGCCGCACAGTCATTTGTTTCCACACATTTCAAAACATTGGAAGTCTCATTTGCAATAAAGGACGGGAACGAATATGAAGTGCACTTCACAAACGGA
Source organism: Candidatus Egerieisoma sp. (assembly GCA_045599845.1). GTDB lineage: Bacteria > Bacteroidota > Bacteroidia > Bacteroidales > UBA932 > Egerieousia. Next base: position 3,478 of record JAZRWT010000085.1, read on the forward strand.
TGGGAGCTTGAATTCAACCGCAAGGGAGAATGGAAAAAGATTGACTGCAAACATGAGGCCGTGCCAACAAGCGTCATTGCACTCATTCCTGAATCCATTCCAGCTTACATCAAGAGCAATTTCGCAAATGCATTCGTGACCGAAATCTCAAAAGACAGATGGGAATATGACATTGAATTGAGCAACGGACTGGATCTGGAATTTTCGTTGAACGGAAATCTCAAAAAGGTGGACGATTGATCATCAAGCATCAATTGAAAAAGAAAGCCGGGTGAATTCCACCCGGCTTTCTTTTTCAATTGACTTGAATTACTCAGCTTTTGGAGCCTCTGGAGCAGCCTCAACTGCCTCAGCAGCAGGAGCAGCAGCTTTCTTGCGGCTTCTTCTGGTAGCTGGTTTCTTGGTCTCCTCTTTCTTTACAAGAGCTGCCTCATTGAAGTCTACGAACTCTATGATAGCAAGGTCTGCGGCATCACCTGCGCGGAAACCGGTCTTGAGAATTCTCAAGTATCCGCCCGGACGATCAGAAATCTTTGGAGCAACTGTTCTGAACAACTCAGTAACAGCCTCTTTCTGTTTGAGATAACTGAATACGCAACGCCTTGAAGCTGTGGTATCATCCTTGGACTTTGTAATAAGTGGCTCTGCATACATACGCAATGCTTTTGCCTTTGCAAGAGTGGTCTCAATGCGTTTGTGGAGAATAAGCGAGCAAGCCATGTTTGCAAGCATAGATTTGCGGTGACCGCTCTTTCTTCCCAAATGGTTAAATCCCTTATTATGTCTCATCGCTAATTATTTTTTTTCAATATTATACTTGGTAACATCCATGCCGAATTGCAGTTTGAGCCTGTCAATAAGCATGTCAATTTCTGTTAATGACTTCTTTCCAAAGTTCCTGAACTTCATGAGTTCTGAACGCTGGTGGGATACAAGGTCAGCAAAGGTCTCAATATCGGCTGCCTTGAGGCAGTTGAGAGCTCTTACTGAAAGTTCCATGTCCGAAAGCTTTGTAAGAAGAAGGTGGCGCATTCTCAATGACTCCTCATCCAGATTGTTGCCTGCAACCTCGTGGGTTTCCTCAACACTTATCTTCTCGTCTGAGAAGAGCATGAAATGCTGGATAAGAATTTTGGCAGCCTCCTTCAACGCCTCCTTAGGCTGAATGGAACCGTCTGTCTTGATCTCAATGTTCAGTTTCTCATAGTCGGTTTTCTGCTCAACACGGTAATTCTCAACGGAGAAGTTTACGTTTACCATTGGTGAGAAGATGGAATCTATGGCTATTGTTCCAAAAGGAGCGCCATCAACCTTGTTCTCATCTGCTGGAACGTAACCCCTGCCCTTGCCTATTCTCATATCAATAACCAGCTTTACAGATGGCTCCAATGTGCAGATATGAAGATCAGGGTTGAGTACCTTGAATGAAGAAAGACTCTTGGAAATATCTTCAGCTTTGAATTTCTGCTTGCCACTGACAGTTACGGTAATCACTTCGCTGTCCTCTCCCTCTATCATTCTCTTGAACCTAACCTGCTTGAGGTTAAGAACGATATCTACAACGCCTTCAATGACGCCGGGGATGGTTGCAAATTCATGTTCTACGCCATGAATTCTTATTGAAGTTATAGCAAAACCCTCAAGAGAAGACAACAATATCCTCCTCAAAGCATTACCTATGGTGGTACCATAGCCAGGCTCCAGAGGCCTGAACTCGAACGCACCGTAAGTCTCGCTTGATTCGAGCATTATCACCTTATCGGGTTTCTGAAATGCCAAAATTGCCATATTGTCAATTATTATTTAGAGTACAACTCAACGATAAGCTGCTCATTAACGTTCTCAGGAATTTCCTCTCTTACAGGAAGGTTGAGGAACTTGCCGCTTACTGCATCGGCATTCCACTCGAACCATGAATATTTGTTTGAATGAGCTGAAAGGGAATCCTGAATTACTTCAAGGCTCTTTGATCTTTCCCTGACACCAACAATCTGACCAGGACGTACAAGAATTGAAGGAATGCTTGTAACCTCACCGTTCAAAGTAATGTGGCAGTGTGAAACCAACTGTCTTGCAGCAGGTCTTGTAGGAGCCATACCAAGTCTGTAAACTATATTGTCCAAACGTGACTCAAGGAGCATAAGAAGGTTCTCACCTGTCTTTCCTTTCATCTTGGAAGCTTTGTCGTACAGATTACGGAACTGTCTCTCAAGAACACCGTATGTATATTTAACTTTCTGTTTCTCTCTCAGCTGAGTACCGTACTCAGAAAGTTTTTTTCTCTTTTTTGCCAAGCCGTGCTGACCAGGAGGGCAGTTTCTGCGCTCAAAATTCTTGTCAGGTCCAAAGATTGGCTCTCCAAATTTGCGGGCTATTTTAGTTTTAGGCCCTGTATATCTTGCCATATTAAATTACAATTTAAATTCTTGAATAATTGAAATATAAAATGAATTATACTTTACGCCTGCCCTTTGGTCTGCATCCATTGTGTGGAAGAGGTGTAACGTCAACAATCTCAGTTACCTCTATGCCTGCTGCATAAATTGAACGGATAGCTGACTCACGGCCTGCGCCCGGACCTTTTACGTATGCCTTAACTTTTCTCAAACCAAGATCATATGCAACCTTGGCACAATCCTGTGCTGCAACCTGAGCAGCGTAAGGAGTGTTCTTCTTTGATCCTCTGAAGCCCATCTTACCTGCAGAAGACCAACTGATTACCTGACCCTCTGAGTTGGTCAAAGTAACGATAACATTATTAAATGTTGAAGCCACATGAGCCTGGCCATAAGCGTCAACCTTAACAAGTCTCTTTTTATTTGATGATACTTTCTTTGCCATAACCTATAGGATCATTTATTTAGTTGCTTTTTTCTTGTTAGCTACAGTCTTCTTCTTGCCCTTTCTGGTTCTGGCGTTGTTCTTTGTGCTCTGACCTCTTACTGGCAAGCCAACTCTATGACGGATTCCCCTATAGCATCCTATATCCATCAATCTCTTGATGTTGAGTTGGATAGTAGAACGGAGTTCACCTTCAATTTTATACTCTTCCGCAATGGTTGCCCTTATTGCGGCGATTTGGTCATCTGTCCAATCCTGTACCTTGATGTTAACGTCTATGCCGTTCTTATTAAGGATACGTTTGGCAGAGCTGCGACCAATTCCAAAGATATAGGTCAAACCTATTTCTCCACGTTTGTTTTTTGGTAAATCTACACCGGCTATACGTGCCATAATAACTATATATTTTTTCTAATTGGTTACAATTGATTATCCTTGACGCATTTTGAACTTAGGGTTCTTTTTGCAAATGATATATACACGACCTTTGCGTTTTACTACTTTGCAATCTTCGCTGCGCTTTTTGATGGATGCTTTTACTTTCATTGTATTGAGGTTTTTATTTGTATCTGAAAGATATTCTGCCTTTGCTCAAGTCGTAAGGGGACATCTCAACTCTTACCTTGTCACCAGGAAGGATTCTTATGTAGTGCATCCTCATCTTTCCTGATATATGGGCGGTAAGAATGTGACCGTTATCCAACTCAACCCTGAACATTGCGTTGGACAAAGCCTCAACTATTGTTCCGTCTCTTTCTATGGCTGCTTGTTTTGACATATCAAATTTCTCTCTTCTACAATTTATAAATTCTTGATATTTTGAATATAATCATATGTTGTGAGGATTTCAGGACCTGTGCTGAGAATTGCCACCATGAACTCGTAGTGAGCGGAGCACTTGCCATCCACGGTCCTTATACCCCATCCGTTTCTCTCAACATAGACATCTTTCTTACCCATGTTGATCATAGGCTCTATGCAGATTACCATGCCGCTGGTCAGTTTCTTGCCGCGCCCAGCATGTCCGTAATTAGGGACCATAGGGTCTTCGTGCATAACTCTGCCAATGCCGTGCCCTACAAGGTCACGCACTACAGAAAAACCGGCCGCTTCGCAGTATGACTGAACTGCATAGCCTATATCACCGATACGGTTGCCCACCCTGGCCGCAGCGGCGCCCCTGTAAAGGGACTCCCTGGTGGTTTCGAGCAGTTTTGCTACCTGAGGTGAAACCTCGCCTACAGGGAATGTATATGCGGAATCTCCTGTAAAACCCTTGTATATTGTACCGCAGTCAACAGATACTATATCACCTTCCTTCAATTCGTATTTTGACGGAAATCCGTGTACTACCATATCATTGACTGAAATACAAAGGGAGTAGGGATATCCCTCATAATTGAGAAACCCTGGAATTGCACCATTGTCCCTTATGAACTCCTCACCAACCTTGTTCAGGCGGGCTGTTGTTACTCCGGGAGCTATCTCCCTTCCAACAACGGCAAGAGTCTTGGATACAAGGATAGCGTTTTCCCTTAGGATCTCAATCTCCTCTGCAGTCTTTATTGTCAACATTTGAATGAACTGTCAAAATTACATACCGGAACGGTTCTTAAGACGTCCTGTCTTCATCAAACCGTCGTAGTGGCGCATCAACAAATAACTCTCAATCTGCTGGAGAGTATCAAGTACTACACCAACAAGGATCAACAAGGAAGTACCACCATAGAAATGAGCGAACTGGTTGTTGATACCGAACTTCATTGCAAACGCAGGAAGAATGGCAACTATTGCCAGGAATATTGAACCTGGGAATGTAATGCGAGACATTATTGTGTCCAAATAATCAGCGGTCTTCTTGCCTGGTTTCACACCCGGAATGAAGCCACCGTTCTTCTTCATATCCTCGGCCATCATTGTAGGGTTCACTGTTACTGCTGTATAGAAGTATGTGAACAGAACAACCATGATACCGAATATGAGATTATACCAGAAGCCTGTGTAGTTACCTAATGTGGCGGCTAATCCACGGGTAGCGTCAAAGCTTGCGAATATCAGAGGGAAAAGCATCAGTGCCTGAGCAAAGATAATAGGCATCACACCGGCTGCATTTATCTTGAGCGGAATGTACTGACGAACTCCACCATACTGCTTGTTTCCTACAATTCTCTTGGCATACTGTACAGGAACTTTCCTCACGCCCTGAACAAGTGCAATGGTTCCTGCGAATACAAGGGCCAGAACAACAAGTTCAAGAAGAAGCATGATGAAACCACCGCTCGCCTGGGAAGTTCTTGCACCAAGCTCGGCCATGAACGCGAATGGTAATCTTGCAATGATACCAACCATAATGATAATGGAAATACCATTACCAATGCCGCGGTCTGTAATGCGCTCGCCGAGCCACATGATGAACATGGTTCCACCAATGAGAACTATGGTAGCAAACAGATTGAAGAAGAAACCGTTCAACAGAAACGCAGATTCAGGCAGCTGTGCATGAAGGTTTGTAAGATAAGCAGGACCCTGCAATGCAAGAATCACAATGGTGAGATATCTTGTAAGCTGGTTCAGTTTTCTCCTTCCGCTCTCGCCTTCGCGCTGAAGTTTCTGGAAGTACGGAATCATCATACCCAGGAGCTGAATGACAATTGATGCGGAGATGTAAGGCATTACACCAAGCGCAAAAATTGAAGCGTTGCCAAAAGCGCCGCCTGAGAACATGTTGAGCAAGCCCAACAGACCATCAGATGCCTGCGCTTCAAGGTTAGCAAGCTGTGTAGGGTTGATACCAGGGAGAACGATATAACAGCCGAGCCTGTAAACAACAAGCAGGAGCAATGTATAAACTATTCTCTTACGCAGCTCTTCAATCTTGAATATGTTTTGTATTGTTTGAATAAAACGTTTCATGGGGATTATCAGATTATGGTAATTTTACCCTGTGCAGCCTCAATCTTTGCAATTGCTGATTTTGAAAATGCGTTGGCGGTTACGTCAAGCTTCATTGTAAGTTCACCGTTTCCGAGAATCTTTACAAGATCCTTGCTTGAAATAAGACCGTTCTCAACGAGAGTGTCAACAGTAATGACCTCAAGGTTCTTCTTTGTTGCCAGTTCCTGAAGTGTTGAAACATTGATAGGCTTGTACTCCACTCTGTTAGGATTGATGAATCCGAATTTAGGAAGACGTCTCTGAATAGGCATCTGACCACCCTCGAATCCAAGCTTCTTTGAGTAACCTGAACGGGATTTGGCGCCGTTCATACCACGTGTAGCTGTGCCGCCGTGACCTGAACCCTCACCTCTGCCTACTCTCTTGTTCCTCTTTGTGGAACCTGCTGCGGGTTTTAATGTATTTAATTTCATTTTGTAATCTCCTCTTTGTTAGCCAATTTCTTCTACTTTAACTAAGTGGGCAACCTTCTGTATCATTCCGTTTGAAACAGAATTCATTTCAATCTCCACACAATGATTAAGGTGACGGATACCCAAAGCCTTAAGTGTTGCTATCTGCCTCTTTGAAGCGCTGCAGCAACTTCTTATCTGTGTAACTTTTACTTTAGCCATAATTCCTTTCCTTAATTAACCGTTAAATACCCTGTTCATCTGAATGCCTCTCAAACCTGCAATGGTATAAGCATCACGTATCTGTGACAAAGCCACGATAGTTGCCTTAACCAGGTTGTGAGGGTTTGAAGAACCCTTTGATTTAGCCAGCACGTCGTGAATACCTACAGACTCGAATACGGCACGCATAGCACCACCTGCCTTCACACCTGTACCAGGAGCGGCTGGTTTCATGAATACTCTTGCACCGCCGAACTTAGCCTCCTGCTCATGAGGAATGGTCTCCTTGCTGAGCGGAACCTTTATAAGATTCTTCTTTGCATCTTCAACACCCTTGGCGATAGCTGTTGTAACCTCATTGGCCTTACCAAGACCATAGCCTACAACGCCTTTCTCATCACCAACCACTACTATGGCAGCAAAGCTGAAGTGACGTCCACCTTTGGTTACTTTTGTAACTCTTCTTACAGCTACCAATCTGTCCTTAAGCTCAAGATCGGTAGTCTTTACTTTCTTAACATCCATTTTTGCCATAGTAACTAGAATTTAAGACCACCCTCGCGGGCAGCATCTGCCAAACTTTTAACTCTACCATGATACAGATAACCGCCTCTGTCGAAGCATACCTCAGTAATGCCGGCTGCAAGTGCCTTTTCTGCAACTGACTTGCCAACTACTGCTGCAATCTCTATATTGGTCTTGCCGTTTATCTGTTCTGCCAATGATTTGTCCTTTGAAGATGCGCTTACCAATGTAACGGCCTTGACATCGTCAATAAGCTGGACATATATCTGCTTGTTGCTTCTGAAAACGCTCATTCTTGGTCTCTGGGCTGTTCCGTTCACAACTTTACGGATACGATAGCGTATTCTCTGTCTTCTTTCTATTTTATTCATAGCCATAACCTCCTGTTATTTAGCGCTGGCGCTCTTACCAGCCTTTCTTCTAAGTTGTTCACCAACGAACTTGATACCTTTACCCTTATATGGCTCTGGCTTGCGCAATGTACGAATCTTTGCTGCAACCATTCCAAGAAGTTGTTTGTCGTGGCTCTTGAGCAGCAGAACAGGGTTTGCACCCTTCTTTACAGGCTCTGCCTCAGCCTTGATTTCAGCAGGCAACTGGAGATGAATGTCATGTGAGTAACCAAGGCTCATCTCAAGTATCTGGCCTTTGACTTCTACACGGAAACCAACGCCCACGAACTCCTGTCTGATGGAATATCCTGTTGATACACCAACAACCATATTGTTTATGAGAGCGCGGTACAAACCGTGCATTGAACGATGGCGCGGCTGGTCTGTAGGTCTCTCTACGCGAACCACGCCCCCCTCTACGGTTACTTTGATATCCGGGTCAACTTTCTGACTCAGTTCTCCGAGAGGTCCTTTGACCTTTACCACATTTCCGTCTTCAACTTTAACGGTAACAGCTTGTGGAAGGCTTACAGGTAACTTTCCTATTCTTGACATAGAATTAAAAATTTATTAATAAACGTAACAAAGAACTTCACCGCCTACATTGAGAGTCTTGGCCTCCTTGTCTGAGATGATGCCCTTGGATGTTGATAAAATTGCAATGCCCAGGCCATTGAGCACTCTTGGCATCTTTTCAACGCCTGTGTACTGCCTCAAACCAGGTTTGCTTATTCTTATGATTTTCTTGATTGCGGCCTTCTTTGTCTCAGGATGATACTTGAGCGCAATCTTGATTGTGTTGTAAGGTGTACCCTCAACAACCTTGTAGGCGAGAATATAGCCCTTCTCGTGAAGAACGCGGGCAATCTCAACCTTCATCTTTGACGAAGAAATCTCAACCACCTTGTGGCCTGCCATGTAGGCATTACGGATTCTTGTCAGGAAATCTGCAATTGGATCAGTCATTTTAAACTAATGTTTTTTGTTGAATTTCAGTGCTCTATACAGCACCCGATATCCAATGGTTAATAATAATGCTTTTATATGACAAAAGCCCTATTGTAAAAATAGGACTTAATATCTTCTACCAGCTTGCCTTGTGAACTCCAGGAATAAGACCGTTGGATGCCATTTCACGGAACTGGATACGGCTTATACCGAACAGGCGGATATATCCTTTTGGTCTTCCGGTAATTGAACAACGGTTGTGAAGTCTTACAGGTGATGAATTCTTTGGAAGAGCCTGAAGTCCTGCCCAGTCACCGGCCTCTTTAAGAGCTTTGCGTTTCTCAGCATACTTGGCACATAATTTCGCGCGCTTTACCTCGCGTGCCTTCATTGATTCTTTTGCCATTCTCTTACTCTTTGATTATTTTTTATTGTTTTTAAAAGGCAAACCAAACTCTCTGAGCATTGCAAAAGCAGCCTCATTGTTGGTTGTATTGGTAGTGAATGTGATTTCCATACCCATTACCTTGGTAATCTTGTCAATATCAATTTCAGGGAAGATAATCTGCTCCTTGATTCCAAGGGTGTAGTTACCTCTGCCGTCCATCTTCTCATTGATACCTTTGAAGTCACGGATTCTAGGAAGAGCAACTGCCACCAGCCTCTCCATGAACTCGTACATCTTTGCACCGCGCAAGGTAACCTTTACACCGATAGGCATTCCTTTACGGAGCTTGAAGTTGGAAATATCCTTTCTTGAATATGTGAGAACAGCCTTCTGGCCTGTGATTGTTGTAAGTTCCTCCTGAGCTACCTCAATGAGTTTCTTGTCTGCAGTTGCCTGGCCCATACCCTGATTGATGGTAATCTTGGTAAGTTTCGGAACCTGCATGATTGACTTGAATGCAAAATCCTTGTACAACTTTGCAACAATCTCCTCTTTATATTTCTTCTGAAGAGAAGGAACGTATCCTTCCAGCACCGGCTGGAGAACTTCCTCTTTCTTTGCTGATTTTTTCTCTTTTGCTGCCATTATTTGATCTCCTCTCCTGATTTTTTAGCATAACGGACAAGCTTGCCGTCTGCGTTGAGTTTACGACCTATTCTGGTAGGGACATTCTTTGCAGGATCCAGAACCTGAAGGTTGGAAATATGAATGCCCGCCTCCTGTTTGATGATTCCTCCCTGAGGATTCTTTGCATTTGGCTTTGTGCTCTTGCTTACCATGTTGACACCTTCAACAATGGCGCGACATTTCTTTGTGTCAACGCTTATGACCTTACCGGTTTTGCCCTTGTCGTCACCTGCATTCACAAATACCATGTCACCTCTCTTGATATGTAATTTCTTATTCATAATTTCTTGAATTTTATAATACCTCAGGTGCCAATGAAACTATTTTCATATAATTGTCACGCAACTCCCTGGCCACAGGTCCGAAGATACGCGTTGCTCTGAGCTCACCCTGGTTGTTGAGCAGAACGCAAGCATTCTCGTCAAATCTGATATAAGAACCGTCCGGTCTGCGAATCTCTTTTTTAGTACGGACTACAACTGCTTTTGAAACAGAGCCCTTCTTAGCCTCAGCACCGGGAATGGCGCTCTTTACAGCCACAACTATCTTGTCGCCGATATGAGCATAACGCCTGCGTGTGCCGCCAAGAACACGGATGCAAAGGACTTCCTTGGCACCGCTGTTATCTGCTACATTTAATCTTGATTCTTGTTGTATCATGGCTTATTTAACTTTTTCTACGATTTCTACTAGTCTCCAGCATTTTGTCTTGCTCAACGGACGGGTTTCCATGATCCTTACGGTATCACCTTCGGAGCACTCGTTCTTCTCATCATGAGCTACAAACTTAGTGGTTTTATTCACGAACTTGCCGTAAATAGGGTGTTTCTCTTTTGTCTTGACTGCAACTACTATGGACTTGTCCATTTTGTTGCTTACCACTACACCTACTCTTTCTTTTCTAAGTTTCCTTTCCATGAACTTGAATTATTTGTTCTGGTTTTCAATTTGGCTCAAAATTGTGAGCATTCTTGCAATATCTTTCCTTGTTTTCTTAATCTTTGAAGAATCCTCTATTGGAGAGATTGCATGATTAAGTTTCATCTGGTTGAGGGACATACGCAGACCTTCCAGACGCTCGCGGATATCCTGTGCTGATAATTCACGTATTTCACTTGCTTTCATAACTTCTGCGTTTTAATTATTCAACATAGTCTCTTCTTACAACAAACTTTGTGTTTACTGGAAGTTTCTGAGCTCCCAGACGCAATGCCTCCTTGGCAACATCCATAGGAACACCCTCTATTTCAATAAGTATTCTTCCAGGAGTTACAGGTGCTACGAATCCCTCAGGATTACCCTTACCTTTACCCATACGTACCTCGGCAGGTTTCTTTGTGTATGGTTTGTCTGGGAAGATTCTGATCCAGATCTGACCTTCACGTTTCATATGACGTACCACTGCCTGACGTGCAGCCTCAATCTGCTGACCTGTTAACCAATATGGCTCAAGGGTCTTGATACCAAAAGAACCGAACGCCAACTGTGCTCCCCTTTGGGCAAAGCCTTTCATACGGCCTTTCTGCGATCTTCTGAACTTGGTTTTCTTTGGTTGTAACATAGTTTTACTGTTTAAATTCTTGATTCATAGCTACTTAGCTTTTCAATACACTATAGTAGCGGGTTGCAAAGATAAACAAATATTTTTATATCCAAAAGTTTTTACAATTTATTTTGCACTTTGCGACAAAAAAAAATTGGGTCAAAGACCCAATTTTCAATAATTTACACTATGTGGAACTGTTTTATTAAAGCAATTTTCTACCAAAATTATCTCCCCTGAAGTTCCTTGCCTTTCTGTTCAACAACTCTGAGCACTCTGAGAAGATTCTCGCCCCAGAAAAGTTTTATATCATTGTGTGACCAGCCTCTGCGGAGCATTTCAACTGTGATGTTCTTCATCTGGCTGCAGTCCTCAAGACCGTTCATTCCGCCACCGCCATCGAAATCGGTGCCTATTCCAACATGCTCCACTCCTACAAGATTCTTTATGTACTCAACGTGATCAACGAAATTCTTCACGCTTACCTCTGTCTTTGGTCTCCATGAAAGGAAGAATCTGCCGCTGCCAACCTGAATCAGACCGCCTTTTGCAGCAATGGCCTTGATTTCATCGTCACGCAGGTTGCGTGGATGGTTCTTTATGTTCCATACACCTGAGTGGGTGGCAACGCAAGGAGTCTTGCTGTATGCAACCGCATCAAGAAGCGATGCCCTGGTAACGTGTGAAACGTCAACTATCATTCCCAGATAGTTCAGAGTGTCAACAACGGCCTTTCCAAAAGGAGAAAGCCCGCGCCAATGCTCAACGCTGTCACGGGAGCCGTCACATATATCGTTGTTGTAATTATGTGTAAGTGTCATTGCACGGCAGCCTTCGTTGTAGAACTTGCGCAGATTATTGATATCCTTGCCTATTACATAACCGTTTTCAAGAGTGAACATCACTATTGACTTGCCCTGTTTCTTCAATGGCCAGAAATCATCCGCGCACCATGCCTGGCCGCACTCGTCTGAATGTCTTGCCATATACTCCTTGAAAAGATGCAGTTCACGGAAACCGTAATCCACAGCCTTCTGGCTTGAAACGGGATCGAGTTTGCCCTGACCTACGTAAATGGCAAAGAAGCATGCGTCAAGTCCGCCGGCCTTCATCTTAGGGAAAGTCACCTGACCTTTGGTCACTGAATACCCCTTGTTGTCAGGATGATTGAGATACTCGGCCGAATCAACGTGAGTATCAATGGTGAACATTACTTTGTGCAGACTGTCCGCTATTTCCATAAGGCGTGCATCACGCTCCTTTGCGGAGTCCTGTGCAAATGAAACATTGGCAAGCATTGCAAGAATGGCAGCCATGCCAATAATTGATAAAATTCTTTTCATAAGCTTCATATATATTTATTTCCTATCGCCAGTGGAAGAAACCCACCATCCCATTGAGGCTGCAAGTCCAAGGAGCAGGGCTGAAAGCGCAAGGCAGCCCAGAAGCAGCCAGAGGCTCCATCCTGCCGTGAATGCAATTGGCACAAAGGTTATGAGCAGGATTTCCACAGGAGCCACAGGGAGATATGCAAGAGCGTAGTCATCCATAGCCTTGCTCTGCATCTTAGGGTCAACTATCCTTATGAGGGCTATTCCCATTGCCATTGTACCGGTCCACCATCCCCAGGCAAAGATAGACCTCTCGAACCAGTAGGTCTTTGAAAGATGCCGTCCGAAATAGAAGGTTATGGCAAGAACCAGAATGATTCCGAAAAGAATCAGCACAACAAGTGGAACCGCATATTTCACAACCACTCCAAGATTGATTGCCGCAACACCGCAGGCTACAAGCAGATCGGTGAAGAAACTGCCAACCCTTTGTGTAAGGACCGGATCTATATAGTCTGAATACTTGCATTTGTTCCCGACACCCTTTATAAGCAGTCCTGCAACGAAGGCACAGCTGAAAACAGGAAGTTCAAGCTCAGGATACCAGTGCTTTACCAGAAGCGACAGTACATAACCCACAAAGGCTGCCACAAACACGAAACCTATGTGGAATGTCAGGGCCTCTATTGAAATTGAAGAGGTAGTGGAAGTGCCTACGGAATCCCTCTTGCCCTCGGGAAGAAGACCATGACGGAGTTCATCAGGAAGATCCTTGAAATCGCTTACAAAGGAAGTAAGGTGCTTCCTGGTTGCAATCTTTATGAGAACGAGACCTCCGAGCACTGCGCAGATCACGCCAACCGTTGCGGTTGTCATTCCCAGAGAGGTGGCCTCATCCCATCCCATATTGTTGAACGCTCCACCTATGGCGGCGGCTGTTCCATGCCCGCCGTAGAAACCGGTTGAAAGCATCACTCCGAAGGCATCGTTCAGTGAAGGCCAGATAGCCTTCATGACAAAAAGACCGAAAAGTCCTGCAAGTCCCCACTGGATGAGCATGCCTATCTGTGAGAATATCCACATAGGGCCCACCTTTGAAGCCACTTCCTTGATTTTTATCTTAGGTGAGCTCAAGGCCAGTGAAGCAAAGACAAGGGCAATCATTACGGAAGCGTAGGTTCCCAGATTGTTGGAGAATGGCAGCCAGCCCAAACCGTTAGGTCCTAATGCAAGACCAAGGATGCCGGCAATGAGGCTTGGCGGTATGAACAATTGCTGAACAAGTTTGATTTTCACTCTTATGAGTTTTCCTACCAGAAGTAAGGCAAAAATAAGTCCCAGGTCAGTGAAGAAAGACCAAGGGGTAAAAGTTGTAGTATCTATCAGTGAGCCGAACATAGCTTTGGTACATAAATTGTATTAAATCCAACAAAGTTACCGAAAAAATGATATTTTTGCCAAATAAGAACTAACGAGCTTTGCGGAATATGGCATTTTTCTTAACAAAAATCGGCTCTTGCAGCAAACTGGCCCCGATTCTTTTTGGAGCCATTGTTCTGCTGCATCCGCTCCAAAGCAACGCCTTGGAAACGCCCCAGGACCTTTTCCAGAACCTTTCCGGGGAGAAACGGGGCTGGAGAAAAGCCATGCGTGAATCCAGACGCAAGACCGACGGACAAGACAGGCGCAATCCTCAGGCGTACCGTATCATTCTTGATGAAGCTGACAGCTTGAACTACAGGCAGGAAATGGCCAGGGCGTTCAGGAACGGAGCAAAGAAAACCATAAAGGACAAAAACGGCCATATTATCAGCGGATATGTAATGGGCTACACAGTGGAGAATGGCGATACCATTTACATTGATAACATTCAGCCGGCCTACGCACTGAACAAACCGGTTTATGACCTTAAAAGAAAAGAATGGCGCAAGTTCTACAAACTGATATACAATTTCAAGAAAGCATATCCTTACGCTCTGCAGGCAAAGAAAGCTGCCAGACAGGTTGACAGCATAGTTGCCGCCGAGCATCTGAGCGGAAGGGAGCAGGACGAATATGTAAAGGAATTCGAGAAGCAACTTTTCAAGGAATTCGAGAAACCGCTTAGAAATCTCACGGTTTCACAGGGACAGCTTCTGATGAAACTCATAGACCGTGAGATAGGTCTTACCACATTTTATGTTATTAGGAACTACAGAGGCCGTTTCAAAGCTTTCATGTGGCAGGGAGTGGCCAGGCTTTTCGGGTCCAATCTGAAGACTCCATATGACCGTTTCGGCAAGGACAGGAAGGTTGAGGAACTGGTTAAGATGTGGGAGGACGGAACTTTCGACCCTCTGTATTATTCCATATTCTACAAATAGATAGCGCGAACACTTGATTCATTACATTTTTGAATCTTCCTGAACGCTTTCGGAACTTGGACATATCGTAAAAAAAATCGGCCGGGTTACCCCGACCGATTTCTTTTACTGTTTACTCAGGTTCTGCTTAGAAAGTGAAACCGAATGTAAAGTTCAGGAATGACATGTGGCTTCCTGTTGAAAGCTGTTTTGTCCAGTAGTACTCATATCCCAGACCTGCAAAGTAACGGCCGGCATATGCCCTGATACCACCGTGAACACTTGCTGACAAATCCCTCATGTCTGCATTTGTCATTGTACCGCTGGCATTCTTGTACTCGTTCCTGAGGTTTGCAAGAAGGTCAACTCCTACAAAAGGAGCGAACTTGAAGTTGTTGTTTCCCTCAATCTGGCACATGAAGCTTACAGGCATCTTTACGCCATAGAAGAAAGGAGCATTCACTCCGTTCCAAGTGCCGTTGAATTTTGTATACTGAAGAGCTGCACCGAACTCAAGGAAAAGAGGATCTGTTCCAAGATTGTATGCCTGGCTCCAACCAAGGGTAACTGTATTACCGAATGTTGCTGCGCCACACTCAGGTTCTGAAAGCCATGATGGAGACCAGCTTATGTAAGCTGAATTGAACTTTTCAGCATCATTCTGAGCATATGCAGCAGTGCAGAATGAAAATACTGCTACGAAAAGTGCTATGAATTTAATATGTTTCATATCCATGTTGTCTTTAAAATGTTAGAAAATGTAACGAACACCGAACTGAAGTTTCCAGCACTGATCATAGTCCTCATAATAATCGTAAGACTGTGAAACATACTCGCCATTCTTCTTATACATAGAGAATACAGGAACATTGTTATCATCCTTGCCCTCGTATGTGAGAACACGTGAACTGTTGCTGATACTGTTGCTCTTGTTTACACCCCAGCTTGAATTGAGCATATTACCAATGTTCATTACGTTAACTGAGAGCTGTATGGTATGTGTAGTCTGACCAATGTTGAACTTGAAGTTCTGCAACCACTGGAGGTCGAATCTGTGAACCCATGGAGCGCGTCCTGCATAGGCCTCTGCGTATTTGCCTTTATGGTTCTTCAAATACTTGTCCTGATCAACGAATTTCCAGAATGCATCTGCATCAGCCTGTGATACGAAGTTGATTTCTGTCTTGTCCTTAGGAATGTAAATAAGGTCCTGTGCAATACCGTCACCGTTCATATCGTTGGTGTAGCAGTAGCTGTTGCCATAAGGAGAGTAGCCTGAGTAGAACAGGTTGAACTGCATCTCATCTGTAAGTCCCTCGAACTTGAAAGGAATAGTGTAGTTCAATGAAGCGATTACCTTGTCAGGAACTACATATTGTGAGCACTGGAGGCCTGTGAAGTTCGCACCGTTGATTGAGTAGAGGTTGGTGTAAGCTGA
>JAZRWT010000086.1:0-3367 GCA_045599845.1 Candidatus Egerieisoma sp.
TAAAGGCTTGCGCCAGGCCGTCAGGAGAGGGTTGCTCGGCATACTCCAAGTGTACGCCGTAGTCTGAACCATCGCCAAGTAGGCGCTTGAACCCTGGCAGGTCGTATGGAGTTGAAATCAGCAATATATCCCTTATTCCCGCCAGCATCAGCACTGATATGGGGTAATATACCATAGGTTTGTCATATATTGGAAGCAATTGCTTTGAAACACCTTTTGTAATAGGATAGAGGCGCGTGCCGCTGCCTCCGGCCAGAACTATGCCCTTCATAAAATCTATCTGTATTGTTAAATGCTAACTTGTTAAATCCGTGTATTTTGAGTTCCTGTTGTGGGCAACATTGCATAATAGCTATGTTAAGCAAATGGCGTTATCGTTAACATAGCATGACTGGAATGTTAATCTAATGACTCTATAGTTGACACTTGCTTGTCGCCCAACCATTCTATCTCTTTTCTTCCATTGTTGGTTAGACAGTAACGCTGGCCTCGGTGGTTGGGGGTTACGGGGTGAGTCATCGTTACAAGGCCGTTTGACATCCTTTCCTCCCACTTCTCTATCCTGCACTCGTGCTTCTTGGTCTTCTTGGCGTAGTTTACAGCCACCAGTATTATTTCTCCGGCATAGTCTTTCTGAGCCGTATAATATGCCAGGGAAAGGACGCAGGAAAGTGAGTTTTCATCGTTATACCTGATGATGCTGGTATTGTCCTGATGTGCCTTTTCTATCGCTTCGGCAACTGCCGCTTCATTGCCTTCGAAAGAATGTCATGTCAAGGTAGATAACGGGGTATCTGTTGAGGTGGGTCAGATATGTGGGGTCAGAGGCTATCCGAAGATCGCTGAAGAGGTTGCCTGAACTGCACGACTGGTCGTAGTAGGCACAGAGCATCTTTGCGGCCATAGATTTGCCAAACCTACGGGCACGGGTAACGCAGATGCATCATGCTGTATTGATGGTGAGAATTTGACGTACTGGATGAACCTTGTATCATCCAAAATCAGTCTCGGCGGAAAAGGTCGCGGGTATATACTTTTGAGGCAACGTCATCAAGGCAGCTGTCATAGCGGTTGGCTATTATTGCCTGGCTCTGGCGTTTGAATTCTTCCAGGTTGTTCACAATTTTGCTACCAAAGAATGTATCGCCGTTTTCAAGCGTTGGTTCGTAAATGATAACGTTGGCTCCTTTGGCCTTGATACGTTTCATAATGCCCTGTATGGCGCTCTGGCGGAAGTTGTCTGAATTTGATTTCATTGTGAGGCGGTACACTCCCACAACCACTTCCTTTTCCTTTCCTGACTCATATTGTGAGCTTCCTGTGTAATAGCCTGCCATCTTGAGTACCTGGTCTGCAATGAAGTCCTTGCGGGTACGGTTGCTTTCCACAATGGCGGACATCATATTCTGAGGCACGTCTGCGTAATTGGCCAGCAACTGCTTTGTGTCTTTAGGCAAACAATAGCCTCCGTATCCGAATGAAGGGTTATTGTAGTGGGTTCCAATGCGCGGATCAAGACCTATGCCCTGGATAATGGCTTGTGGGTCAAGTCCCTTCACTTCTGCGTATGTGTCAAGCTCATTGAAATAGCTTACCCGCAGGGCAAGGTATGTGTTGGCAAAAAGCTTTACGGCCTCAGCCTCCTTCATGCCCATGAAGAGTGTGTCAATGTTTTCCTTTATGGCTCCTTCCTTTAAAAGTGATGCAAAGGTATGGGCAAACTCCTCCGCCCTGGGATTGCCTATTGCACCTATGGCTGCATTCTCCTCATCCCATTTACTATCGCCCCCAGTGGGCAGAATTTTAGGAAATCCTACAATTATTCGTGATGGCCAGAGGTTGTCTTCCAATGCCTTGCTTTCCCTGAGAAATTCAGGGGAGAAAAGCAGATTGAAGTGCTTGCCTTTGAGCGCAGGGTCCGTGAGGAACTTAAGGGCATATTTTACATAAAGGCTGCGGGTATATCCAACAGGGATGGTGGATTTTATAATCATTACTGCATCTGGATTCACGCTCAGGACCAGATCTATAACCTCCTCCACGTGCGATGTATCGAAATAGTTCTTTACCGGGTCATAGTTGGTAGGAGCTGCGATAACCACAAATTCAGCATTTTTGTAAGCTTCTGCCCCATTGAGTGTTGCACGCAGGTCAAGTTGCTTTTCTGCAAGATATTTCTCTATATATTCGTCCTGAATGGGGGATTTGCGCTTGTTTATCAAATCAACTTTTTCAGGAATCACATCAACTGCTGTAACGTGATTGTGCTGTGCAAGAAGTGTGGCAATGCTCAATCCTACATAGCCTGTACCGGCAACTGCAATATTCATGATATATCTGTTTTTAAATTTGCGTATTGTTATTTGTCATAAATTTCAAAGCGGCTGTTCCTGCTCTTGAATTCCGGAACCACCTTCTTCATAAGCTGGACCATTTCAGGAATATTCACTGCCTTTGAAAGTTTTGCCAGCTCATCAACCGCCTGCGCCGCTTCCTTGTAACTGTATTCCCTGACCTTGGCAATGCGTATCCTGTCATGCGAAGTTGGCTCGGTGTTCTCGGAATTTGCAAGAAGTTCTTCATACAGTTTTTCACCAGGTCTGAGTCCGGTGTATTCTATATTAATGTCCTCCCCCTCTTTCAAACCGGCCAGTTCAATCATTTTCCTTGCCAGATCGGCAATCTTCACAGGCTTGCCCATGTCAAAGACAAATATCTGGTTTCCATTGCTCATTGTGGCAGCTTCCATAACAAGGCGGCATGCCTCCGGTATGGTCATGAAATAGCGGTTTATATCAGGATGGGTGACCGTAACAGGTCCGCCATGTTCTATCTGTTCCCTGAAACGAGGAATCACAGAGCCGTTTGAACCCAGCACATTGCCAAAACGTGTGGTTACGAACCTGGTTCTGCCTTCAATCTCACCGGCTGAAAGTGCCAGGCCAAGACTTTGTACGTATATTTCTGCAAGGCGCTTGCTGCAGCCCATGATATTTGTTGGATTCACGGCCTTGTCAGTGGATATCATCACCATCATTTCAACACCGTACGCAACGCATTTGTCTGCCACCATGCGTGAACCGTGCACGTTGGCAAACACAGCCTCGCAAGGGTTCTCCTCCATGAGAGGAACGTGCTTGTATGCCGCTGCGTGAAAGACTATCTGAGGCTGCCAGTTTCTGAAGGCGTAGTCCAAACGGTCTTTATGACGCACACTGCCAATAAGCGGAACAAAGTCAAGTTCAGGGAAGCGCTCCTCAAGTTCAAGGCGCAGATTGTGCATCGGCGTTTCTGCATTGTCATACAGTACCAGCCTCTTTATTCCGAATCCAGCCAACTGACGGCAGAGCTCGGAACCTATGCTGCC
>JAZRWT010000087.1:0-1686 GCA_045599845.1 Candidatus Egerieisoma sp.
GTACCGTCAGGGCGGCATCTACAAGGATATCGTGGATGCATCCGCACGTTCGCTGAACATTGAGAAACTCACGCACACCCTTGATCCTGACGGTGACGGAATCCTGTTCAACTGACCGTTGGGACATCAGTCACTTGCGCTTGAGCCGTCCGCTTTTCTTCAGGGCCTCCGCAATGATCCATTGAAGCTGGCCGTTGACCGAACGGAACTCGTCAGCGGCCCATGCTTCAACAGCATTCATCATTTCGGCATCCATTCTCAGAATGAATGATTTATTTTTTTCTCCATCGGCCATGTTGGCGATTAATGATTGAGGGTTCCTGCATTGACTACCGGCTGTGCCTGCTCATCGGCGCAAAGGACCACGAGCAGATTGCTTACCATAGCGGCCTTCTTCTCTTCATCGAGATCAACCACGCCGTCTGATGAAAGTTTGTCGAGCGCCAGCTTTACCATTGAAACAGCGCCTTCAACAATCTTCTCACGAGCTGTAATGATTGCAACCGCCTGCTGTCTGCGAAGCATTACTGCGGCAATTTCAGGAGCGTACGCAAGATAATTGATACGTGCCTCCAGGACCTCAAGGCCGGCCATTTCAAGACGTTCGTTCAACTTGTTCGAAAGAACGTCATTGATTTCAGAAGCGCCGCTACGCAAAGTAACGATACTTGAATCCTCATTATCTTCATTATCATACGAATACATTCCTGCAACTTCCCTGAGTGCTGAATCACTCTGAACAGAAACAAAGTTCTCGAATTTGTTCATACGTGCATTGGCCGCATTCGCAGTAACTATTGTGCTGACATCGGTGTCAATATCGAATATGGCTTTGTATGTATCCTTCAATCTCCACACTACTACAACTCCAATAAGAATTGGATTACCGGATTTGTCATTCACCTTGATAGGTTCAGGATTGAGGTTTCTGGCACGGAGGGAAACGCGTTTGCGAGACATGAGCGGGTTGACCCAATAGAATCCTGTTTTGCGGAACGTTCCCGAATACTTTCCAAAGAAAGTCAATACGGATGCTTCATTGGGCTCCTGCTTGATAAAACCGCAAGCAACGAAAACGGCAATCACCAGACACAATGCTCCGCACCATGCAGCGCATCCTATCTGATTGTAAATTGCATAGTACACCAAATAAATAGCCAGACCAAAAATTGCCAGATCTATCAAAAGAGCCAGGAAGCCGTTGCCTGAACCGCCCCTGAACTCATACTCGTTCGAAGATGTGTTTTTCTGTGCCATAATTATTGAAAGCTTAGAGTTGTTGATATCATTTTAATATCACAAAGATAGGATACAATTTTATTTATGCAAAACATTCTGCCTATAATTTTATAAATTTGCATCAATCATAACGAAATCGAACGCTCCGAATATTATACAATGAAAGGAAGCACAAGAAACTTATATCAGCTTGACGGCCGTGTACCGTTGCTCAGGGCCATTCCTTTTGGCCTGCAGCACATTATGGCAATGTTCGTTGCAAACATCACCCCTATTATAATTCTGTCAAACGCAGCCGGTCTTGACAAAGAGACCAGCGCAATGCTTTTGCAGAATTGCATGATCATAGCAGGAATCGGTACACTCATACAGCTGTACCCTGTATGGCGCATCGGTGCAAGACTGCCAATTGTTATGGGCATAAGTTTCAAAGTCGGAGGCCAAGCG
>JAZRWT010000088.1:0-3563 GCA_045599845.1 Candidatus Egerieisoma sp.
ATGTGCATAGGACGTACATACAAAGGCCGCATCGCCAATTGCGACACGGCCTTTAAATTCATTGGCGTGGAGAACATATGTCTCCAACCATCAAATTTCTTAAAGCTCTATCATTGTAGGTTTGATCATGTGCTTAGGATCAAGAATCTTGTCAACCTGCTTCTTTGTGAGAAGGCCCTTTGCAAGAACCAGACCATACACGCTGCCGCCTGTAGCAAGAGCCTCTTTTGCAACCTCGGTGCAGTTTGCATAACCAATGTAAGGTTTCAAAGCTGTTACAATACCAATACTGTTGATAGCAAGCTCCTTGCAGTGTGCCCTGTTTGCTGTTATGCCATCGATGCACTCTACTTTCATTGCCTTGAAACCGTTGGCAAGCCACATGATTGACTCGGCAACGCTCTCTACCAATACAGGTTCCATAACGTTGAGCTCGAGCTGTGCAGCCTCTGAAGCAAAGTTAACGGTAACGTCATTACCGAATACCTTGAAGCAGATCTGGTTCATAACCTCAGGAATAACAGGATTCACCTTACCAGGCATGATTGAAGAACCCGGTTGTTTTGGAGGAAGGTTGATTTCCTGCAAACCTGTTCTAGGACCTGATGAAAGAAGACGGAGGTCATTGCACATTTTGCTTACTCTGATTGCAAGCTGTTTGAGTGCGCCATGATATGCAACCATGCATGAAGTATCGTTGGTAGCTTCAACAAGGTCGTTAGCCAGTTTGATATCCCAACCGGTAACCTCTCTCATGAACTTTGTGCAAGCCTGTGCATAGCCAGGTTCAGCTGTGATACCTGTACCGATTGCAGTAGCACCCATATTGATAGTAAGAAGACCCTGAGCGGCTGCGTTCACTTTCTTCATTTCAGACTTGAGGGCTGTTGAGAAAGCGTGGAAGCTCTGACCAAGTGTCATAGGAACTGCATCCTGAAGCTGTGTCCTTCCCATCTTGATGATATTTGCAAACTCCCTTGCCTTCTTGTCCAAAGATTCAATCATTGGAACCAGAGCGTCCATCAACTCCTTGTTCAACATGTAAAGGCCAAGGTGCATAGCTGTTGGATATGCATCGTTTGTACTCTGAGCCATGTTGATGTCATCATTAGGATGAACGAATTTGTAATCACCATGCTCCTTGCCCATAAGTTCAAGAGCCCTGTTGGCAATGACTTCGTTGGCGTTCATGTTGCAGCTTGTACCTGCACCGCCCTGAATCATGTCTATTGGGAAATGCTCGAGATGCTTGCCCTCTATGAGTTCATCGCAAGCGGCGATAATGACTTTGAGTTTCTCGTCAGGAATGAGACCGAGAGAATGATTTGCAAGAGCAGCGGCTTTCTTTGTATAACCGAATCCCTTTACAAAGCAAGGATAGTCTGAAAGTGTGTGGCAGCTGATATTGAAGTTTTCAGCAGCTCTGAGAGTCTGTACTCCGAAAAGTGCCTCTACAGGAACGTCTTTGTTACCAATAAGGTCATGCTCTGAACGGGTCTTGCCGCTGGTCTTGAAATTGAAATTAACCATGATGTGAATTAAAAATTTATACTTAATACTTTAGTTTGTGTTATCGAACAAATACAATTTGTCATATTACTACAAATGTATGAAGTTTTTGTACAAAAAGCAAACAAGGGTCTGTCTGAACGTGAATTCATGACTTTTCACATTCACCTCGTCAATTTATAGCGTTTGCAGAATTCCCACAGCACCACCCCGGTGCTCACAGACACATTCAATGAATGCTTTGTTCCGAACTGAGGAATCTCCAGCACCAGATCCGATTCATCAACCACGTCCTGCCCTACTCCCATCACCTCATTCCCGAACACCAGCGCATACTTCTTATCCACATCAAGCCTCAAGTTTTCCAAGGAAACAGAATTCTCCGCCTGCTCCACGCTCACTATGGTATATCCCGCCTTTTTCAAATCCCGCACTGCGGCGATAGTTTCCTTGCGATATTCCCAGTCCACTGAAAACTCAGCGCCAAGGGCCGACTTGTGGATTTCCGCTTGAGGAGGCACAGCACAGATTCCGCACAGAAACACTTTCTCCATGAAGAAGGAATCCGCAGTTCTGAACACAGACCCTATGTTATGCATGCTGCGCACGTTATCCAGAACAACGGTAACAGGTAATTTGCTGGCCGCCTTATATTCCTGAGGGCTTATGCGGCCCAATTCATCATTGCTTAATTTTCTAGGCATGATTTTTTCATTTACGTACACAAATTTAGCATCCGGCGGCCATAATTGCAAGAAGCCCTCACTCATCGTTTTTTTCTAATGCACATACATATATCCTTGTTTATTTATTGTCAGGAAGCCTAAAAATGATTATCTTTGTTGCTTGTTCCTGGAAAGAAAAACATAATATATCAATTATAAACATATGAAACAAGACGTTGAAATTCTAGATTTGCTCAAAAAGGAGGAGAACAGAGAACTCCGCGGCATTGAATTGATTGCATCTGAGAACTTCGTTTCAAAACAGGTTCTTGAAGCATTGGGTTCCGTTTGTACCAACAAGTACGCAGAGGGTTATCCAGGTGCCAGATATTATGGCGGCTGCGAAGTTGTTGACCAGATTGAAACTCTTGCCATCCAGAGGCTCTGCAAACTTTTTGACGCAGAATATGCAAACGTTCAGCCACACTCCGGTGCACAGGCCAACATGGCTGTAATGATGGCATGCCTGAAACCTGGTGATACATTCATGGGACTTGACCTTGCACATGGCGGTCACCTTACACACGGTTCACCTGTAAACGCCAGCGGTCTTCTATACCATCCAATAGCTTATCACCTCAACGAGGAAACCGGTCTGGTTGATTATGATGAAATGGAAAGACTTGCCCTTGAGAACAAACCTAAACTCATAATCGGAGGTGCTTCAGCATACTCAAGAGAGTGGGACTGGGCAAGGATGAGAGCAATCGCAGACAAAGTTGGCGCTATCATGTGGGTTGATATGGCTCACCCTGCAGGACTCATTGCAGCCGGACTGCTTGCCAACCCTGTAAAATATGCACACATCGTAACATCCACAACACACAAGACACTGCGCGGACCTAGAGGTGGCGTTATCCTTATGGGCAAGGACTTTGAGAATCCATGGGGTCTCAAGACACCTAAGGGAGTAACAAAGATGATGAGCCAGGTTCTCAACTCAAGCGTATTCCCTGGTGTACAGGGCGGTCCTCTCGAGCATTGCATCGCAGCAAAGGCAGTAGCATTCTTCGAGGCGCTCCAGCCTGAATTCAAAGACTACCAGATACAGGTGAAGAAAAATGCAGCGGCTCTTGCAGCGGCATTCATCGAGAAAGGTTACAAGGTAGTTTCCGGCGGTACAGACAACCACGTAATGCTCATAGACCTTAGAAGCAAGTTCCCTGAACTCACAGGCAAGGCTGTTGAGAAGAGGCTCGTTCTTGCAGACATCACAGTTAACAAGAACATGGTTCCATTCGATTCACGCTCACCGTTCCAGACTTCAGGTATCGGTGTTGGTTCACCGGCAATCACATCAAGAGGTCTTGTTGAAAAGGATATGGCAGT
>JAZRWT010000089.1:0-6873 GCA_045599845.1 Candidatus Egerieisoma sp.
ACTATTTTACAATAATGAAAAACAGTCCTACTGAAAGGAATACTGCCAGAATCAATGCAAATCTGTATGAGGAGGTGACTCCTGTAAAAGGTTTGGTGCTCCGTGCAGTTCAGGCAGTGGACGCTTTCGATTCAAGAGTTACTGACAAAGTGATTCCAACTGACAAGATAACCGTAACTCCGCAGACCAGCGAATCCTTCAAGAGATTCTACAGACTTACTTCCACCAATACGGCCGAATATAAATTCGAACTGGTTGAAAAGCATCATTTCGATATACTTGCAGGTCATGAGTCAATTGTATCAAAGGACAATTACTTCCTGGCTTCTACAAAAGGACAGATCGATGCCAGAATGACTGACCTTAACCATGGAACTGTTGCCGAGATGCCTGATTACAACAATTCCAAGATAGCATACAATTCATTCTTCGCACGTCTTTCATACGATTTCAACGACAAATACTTCATAGACGGAACCTTCCGTATAGACGGTTCATCGTTGTTCGGCTCCAGCAAGCGCTATGCTCCTTTCTGGTCAGTAGGTGCCATGTGGAACATATACAATGAGTCATTTCTCAAGGATGTACGTTGGATAAATCTCCTTCAGGTGAAGGCATCTTATGGAACAATGGGTAATTCCGGCATTGACAACTATCTCTCATACGGAAAAACAAGTTCAGGCCTCACTTACGATAGCGCAACATCATGGTTCATGGCTTCATTGAGCAACCCTAACCTTACCTGGGAAACAGTTGAGGCTTTCAACGTAGGCGTGAACGGAAGACTTATGAACTGGTTGACTTTCAACATTGAGTTCTACAACAAGAATACCAAGGACATGCTCATGTATATCCCATATTCATTCATCACAGGCTTCTCAGGCGGCTGGGGCAATGTTGGAAAGATGCGTAACCGCGGTATTGACCTGGAACTCAAGTTCGATGTGCTCCAGAGGAAGGACTGGTATCTTGGTGTAAGCTTCAACATGAACTACAACAAGAACACCATTACCGAACTCTATGACGGCCGTGATGAATTCGTTGACGGCAGCACCGGCCTCAAATATCAGGTTGGCAAGGCATACGGAGAATTCTATGTTGTAAAATTCGCAGGTGTTGACCCTGCCAACGGAAAATCCCTGTGGTACGATGCAGACGGCAACATTACCGGAACATATTCAGAAAGCAATGCGGTGTTCATTGGAAAGAACAGATTCGCTCCATGGTCAGGTGGTGCAAGTCTTGATGTCAGCTGGAAGAATCTTTCATTGAGCGCCTCATTTGCAGGCGTATTCGGCAAATCAATGGAGAACTATGACAGATATTTCATTGAAAGCCCTGCATTTGCAGATGAATCCAATATGACAAGGAGGATGCTCAACATCTGGACAACCCCGGGTCAGATAACAGACATACCTAATGACGCTTCAAAACATGACAGCCGTTATATTGAGGACGCATCGTTCGTACGTATGAAGAACATCCAGCTCAGTTACAACCTGCCTAGGACGTGGATGGCGGCAACAGGTTTCATGCGCGCTGCAAAGGTTTATGTATCGGGAAGGAACCTTCTTACCTTCACGAAGTACAAAGGTTGGGATCCTGAGGTGGATGCTATTACCGCTATGGGTAACTATCCTAATACAAAGCAATTTACAGTAGGAGTGGAGTTACAGTTCTAATTTAAAAATGTATGATTATGAGAAAGATATTATATAGTCTTTGTGCAATGGCAATGCTGCTCTGTTCCTGCAGCCTGGACTTGCAGCCATCCAGTTCCATTTCAACTGAAACCTCTTTGACAACTCTTTCCGATGCTCAGAATTTCAGACGTGACCTGTATCTTACAATGAGGGATTATCTCTGTTCCGGAGCGCCTGTATATCTGATGGACCTTATGGGAGACTCCTTCCATGCTTCCATCACTTTTGGTAACCGTAACGGCGAATACTACAAATGGGAGATGCGTTCAACATTCGGAAACGTTGAGACTTTGTGGCATTATTCATATTATACCGTAATGCTTGCCAATTTCCTTGAAGAAAAGATTCCTGAAATCCAGGCAAGTGAAAGCGAGAAGAAGCAGCTTGACATAATATTGGGAGAATGCGCTTTTGCAAAAGCATATTCAATGTTCATGCTTGCCGAACTTTTCTGTGAAAACTACAACCCTTCCACTGCACAGAGCACCTATGGAGTTATGCTCAGCACTGAAAGCTTCACAACCCCAAGTTCTCCTGCAACCTATCCTGGAAGAAGCTCCCTTGCTGAAACCTACAGCTATATAGCAGACAACCTTGCCAAAGCAGAGCAGAAACTATCGCAGGTGGATGGAGAGGAAGGTTCAATTTACATTACAATAGATGCAGTAAAGGCCCTGGAGGCCAGAATAGCCCTTACACAGGGAGAATATGCAAAGGCTGCCTCCATTGCTTCCTCACTGGCCGATAGTAATGAATATCCTCTGATTGACAACATAGCTGATTTTGACGAGCTTTGGGTAAATGACAGCGGCCGTGAGTGCATAACACAGTTCTGGGCCGATTACCAGTCAGTTCCTGAGTCAAATTGCTATGACTACGTTCAGCTTCAGTCAAACGGAACATTTTCACCGAACTACATTCCTGAGCAGTGGATCATTGATGCATTCGATACCGAGGACATCAGATTCAAGAGCTGGTTCATGAAGACTCCGGTAATTTTCGGAACAATTGAGAGCAATCTCTATATCTGTATGAAATATCCTGGAAATCCTGAACTCATGCCGGGTGTGGCAATTTCTACCTATCTGAACAAAATCAAGCCTTTCCGTGTAGCTGAACAGTACCTGATAGCAGCTGAGGCATACGCAGCGTCAGGGAACGATACCGAGGCCTGCAAGTATCTCAACAGACTGCGCAGGAGCAGGATACCTGGTTATACCACCAAATCATATTCAGGCGAGGAACTTATGCTTCAGGTACGTGAAGAGCGTGCAAAGGAACTTTATGCAGAAGGATTCAGGTACAAGGACCTCAAACGCTGGAATGAAGGCATGCAGAGATCCAAGGCTCAGGACAGCAACGTTGTAAGCGGGGCAGGAAGTCCAACAACCGAACTCATGATAAGGCCTGCAGGGGATCCGTTCTTCCTCTGGCCTGTACCTCAGTCAGAAATTGACTCCAATCCTCAGATACGTAATCAGCAGAACCCTGGTTACTAGTAGTTGAACTTTAACATGAGACATTATGAAGAATACATTTAAACTTATATTGTTTACGCTGCTGGTTTCACTGGGATTCACTTCCTGTGAAAAGGAGGAGAATTATTTCTACCATCCAAACAATGCGTGCGTTACATTCAAGGAGAGTGCTGTAAGTTTCTCTTTCTCAGAGGAGCCTGAACCTATTGTCATAAATCTGGTGAGAGGAAGCTATGACTCTGACCTTACTTTGAACCTTGATTTCGTTCAGGATGAAGCCAATGTCTTTTCAATTTCTGCAAATTCGGTACATTTTGCAGCAGGCGAAAGCAATGCACAGATTCAGGTGGCGTACATTGCATTCGAAGACATTCCGGCAGGAAAGCACAATTTCACCGTTTCTTTTGACAAGTCAATGGTTTCTCCTGCAGGAAGTTTCTCAATAAGCGGAGCGGCAACCAAACGTTCCGCAAGACCGGAAGGCGGATATCTGCCGCACGCAACGGTGGAATTCTGGTCATCGAGAATGAACAGCCATATTGCGCTTGATGCAGAAAAGCATTCAGTGCTTGAGGTTTCATATGACAACAAGAACGACTATCGTATAAAGAATATCATCAATTCAGGAATAGACCTTTATTTCAATACTGATCCTGAAGGCGACTGGATTATTACCGGACCTGAGCCTGAAGTATGTCCATACGACGGTGAAAAGTACGTGAAGATTCCATCAACCATACTTTATGACGGCGAGCCTGTTACCTTCTGGATTGATCCTACTCCTAAGTACCTTACAATTTATGACAAGGGAACGGATTATGGTGAGGAGTATACAATGTCTATGGGCGATGACTGGTACACCGAGCTCAAGTGCTATGTATGGATGTCAACTGAATCCAAAGGTGTTCTCACCTGGCCTGAAGACAACGATGGAGAAGACGACGGCTGGTGGCCTCTCTATTACGATGTAATAGATTTCAAACCACAGGAAGACGCTATGTGGGAGGATTACGCTACAGTTGAATTCTGGCACAAGCAGTTGAACGATTGCCTTGCTTTGGATGCAGAGCAGCATTCTACATTGCAGAAGAACATTGAGGACGGAAGCAAATACCGCATTGTGAACATTGCAAATTCAGGTATCACTCTTGATTTCACTCTTGAGATGAGCGGTGATGCTGATGACGGCACATTCTATATCACAGGTCCTGCTCCTGTGGATTGTCCTTACGAGGAAGGTTCTCAGTACATAAAGATTCCTACCACCATAATGTATGAAGGGGAGCTCGTTACCTTGTGGATTGACCAGACACCTAAGTACTGCCATGCTTATGACAACGGCGGTGCCCATGGTGCTGAGTTCAGCATGTCAATGGGCGATGACTGGTACACCGAGCGCAAGTGCTATGTCTGGGCTACCACTGATTCCAAGGGCGTGCTCACCTGGGGTGATGACGATGATGGCTGGTGGAGCCTGTACTACGATGTAGTGAAATTGTTACAGTAACTGAAAAACTTCGCCTTTACAGGGCGAAGTTTTTCGATTATTCCTATGAACTTGTACAACGTTCAAGTTCGTTTATACATTCAGAGACAGGATCTCCTGTTCGGACAGACCTGTTGAATTGGAAATGATGTTGGAATCTATTCCAGCTTTCTTGAGAGCAGCAGCTATTTCAAAGGATTTGGCTTTAGAGCCTTGCTCTATTCCCTCTGCGAGACCCTCTGCGAGACCTTCTGCACGACCTTCTGCACGACCTTCCGCACGACCTTCCGCGAGACCATGAGCAAGACCTTGAGCACGGCCCTCGGCAAGACCCTCTTCCTTCCAGTCTTCGAGATTGGCTTCGTATTCGGCTTCCCCGATGATGGATTTCATGTAGTTTTCCTTGATGTCTTTTTTCATCTTTGCTGTGTCTGCTGCGTTGAATATCCGCTCAAGCAGGGAATCATGGAGGTTCGACGGAACTTCCTTGCAGTCGGCCATCTCCATGAATACGTATGATAACTTTTCCAGGAATGGAGTATGTTCGTTGATTTCCTGCAGGCTTCCAGCAAATTTAGGCAACTCAATGAAGATTTGCAATACCTTGTCGTTTCTTTGCGTTGTAAGCGCTTCATCAATGTCACACATTGCGAGTCTTACAGGTGTCCTTGCAACAGCCTTGAACAATGGATCCCCGGCAAAGGCGAGGAATATGGTCCTTCCTATGGAATAGCCTTTGGTCCTGGAATTTACATAGTGGACAAGTATGGCAGCTGCGGTAAAGATGGTTGATCGGTCAATGAATGAACTTTTCACATAGTTCTGCATCTCTATGACTATACGGCTTCCGTCCTTGAGGCGGCAATGCACGTCGAAGCTGGCATCACGCATCTTCCCAACAGGGATAGTGATGTCGCGCGGAAGGTACTCCAGACTTTCAATGTGGTAATCGGGGAATATTCTGTTCAGCAGTTCCAGCAGAATGTCCTTGTTTTCTTCGCTGCCCAGAAGATACTTGAATCCCCAGTCGGATGTTGGATAAATGAAACGTTGGTTTTCGTCATAGACGAAATTGCGATACTTGCGTGCCATGGCATTAATGATTGATAAGTTAAACATTCCAGCAACCTTACGGCCCCGGTTCTGCTGCTATTCACCCTATCAATCATATTCAATGCCGGACTACGTCCTGATTTTCCGGACCTCCGTTCTCGCGAAACGAACGAAAGTCAGCCTTGCTTGCGGCGCTACTCGAAACAGTTGGCAAATCTGGGCTCCCCCACAGCCGGGTATGAATCATTACACTTTCCGGAAAATCCAGCAATGAACATGAACTATGGTGCAAATATAATAAAAATTGTATTTTTGGAGTATGAAACGATTTGCTGAATTTTTGACTTTGTCATTGGTGCTTTGCATCTTCGCATTCACTGCATCTTTTGCACAGGATGGCGCTAAGACATACCTTTATAAAGGCATGGAGCGCAGTTACTATTATCATGAACCCGATACGATGATCAGCCAGCGGCCGCTGATCATGCTTTTGCACGGATACGGAGGTTCGGCCACGAATTACAATCCTGCAATGGTGCAGACAGCACTGAAGCACGGGTTTGCGGTATGCGTTCCTCAGGGTGCCAGGGATCCTGAAGGTGAGCCTTCGTGGAATGTTGGTTATCCTTTTCAGCAGGGATGGGAGATGGATGACGTTGATTTCATTTGTGAACTTGCTTTATCGCTTGCCAGAGAACATAAGCTGAACGAAAAAAATATTTTTGTTGAAGGGATGTCAAACGGGGGTGAGATGTGCTATCTGCTTGCTCACGTGAAACCTGATTTCTTTGCGGCATTCGCTCCGATTGCCGGTCTTACAATGCAGTGGATGAAGGATTCTCTCAGCATAAACAAGGCTGTTTCCCTTATTGAGGTTCACGGTACTTCCGATACTACCTCAATGTGGGAAGGTGATCCTGAGAACACAGGTGGCTGGGGCGCATATCTTTCAGTGCCCGAGGCAGTGAAACGTTTTGCGGACATGGTAGGTTACAAGGAGGATGATATTCAGAAACTAAATTACTGATGGACTAAAGTCCATAGGTTATTGTCTGAAAAATGAAATTTTTCTTTACTCCTCGAGTATCCATGACGTATCATCTACATTCGGAGTGTCCCGATGATGCTCCAGATATTCTTGTACCGTCTTTTC
>JAZRWT010000090.1:0-6537 GCA_045599845.1 Candidatus Egerieisoma sp.
GGCAAGGTTGTGCTCTACCAACTGAGCTATTTCCGCATCGTTTGGGATTGCAAAGGTAAGAACTTTTTTATCAATTCCAAAAAGTTTTTGATATTTTTTATTTAATTTTCTTTTTATATCTTTGTAAGACGTATAGGTTACAATGCATTTGTATGATGCAGTACTAACGTGTACTAAGAAAATAATTACTAATATATTAATAGTTGAATTATCATGGCAGACATTACTTCTAAAGTAAAGGAAATCATCGTTGATAAACTTGACGTTGATCCAGCTGAGGTTACTCTTGAGGCAAGTTTCACAAAAGATCTCGGTGCAGATTCACTTGACACTGTTGAGCTTATTATGGATTTTGAAAAAGCATTTGGAGTTAAAATTCCGGATGATGCAGCTGAAAAGATTGCAACTGTAGGTGATGCAATTTCCTATATTGAATCTTTAAGCAAATAATTGAGAATTTCCTTTATTTGAATCAGAGTTTTATTGGGATACCGGCCAAAATTGAATTTTGGCCGGTATCCTTTTTAATAGGGGAAGGGGTGGGTAGAGTCTGCTATCGCAGTGAATGGCGGACCATGCGTATAACCCTGTTTTCAGGCTTAGGTATTGTTTTGTCTGAGTTCTTCAGTAAGTTCGTGAATTGTCTAAAAATCGGGATACCTATTGAATAGTGCCGGACACAAAATTCTATGAAAAAGTCAGGCCTCTATACCCGATGGCCGAGAAATCGCCTGATTTTCGGCCAAATGATTGAAAACGTCCAGAAAAGTGCCACTTTTTCGGCCACATAAAGCAAGTTTTTAATTTATCTTGTAAATCCAGTTTTGCTAGCCGAAAATAACCTTGCACACCTTAATGCACCGCACCACACTCTGGCGATGGGTAACATAATACATCACTACCCAAAAATGACCTGTCCATGGGAACCTTGCCAGAGGGCATTCCTGCAAGGCCTTGGTGGACAGGTCTGCACATTTGGGTGAGACCTGTCCAAGTGACCGCTGTCACAGCGCATTCTTGACGGACTTGTATGGACAGGTGTTTTTCATGTTCGCAGATTCATGTGCAAGTTCCTCTCTGAACCGCTGCAGATTTGCCGCCAGGCTGCTTCATCCATGCATCTTCGTGCATACCAAATATTTCACATTGAAACCAAACTGTTCCTGCATATAATCAAATTCTGCTGAAGCACCTTTGCTGATCAATGGAAATTGTAGTGAACCGATTGGATATCTGATCAGCATGCCTTAATTTTGCATTTAGCAAGCAAAAAGCCATTATTTGAACATCAAGGAACTTATGTGAACCATAAGGAAACTGTGCCATATATTATATGTCAGAAGAACAAAGAGCGCAAACGAATTCTTATGAGAAGGTAGCGTTAAAAAGAAGGAAATACAAAGAAGACCTCAAGAACAACACGCTATATACCAGAAAGCTTTACTTCCTCATAAGAACAATGAAGGAACTCAATTACACAAAAAAGGAACTGGGTGAGAAATCCGGCATATCCCCTACTCTGCTCAACTGGAAAATAGAAGTTGATGACTGCTCGCTTAAAGAGGCGCACCTGCTCCTTGACAAAATGGGCATGTCCCTTTCAATAGAATTCAAACAGAAAGTTGAGCAGCCGGTCACTGAAACCAGAAACAGCATGAACGAATTGACTATCCAAATGCCTGATTCCTCAGGAACTATCAAGATACAGGCACCTTCAGGTCAACGGGAACGCAAAATGAACATTTCAACAAACGTGCTTGAAAAGCGTTTGAAGGAAGGCGGCATAACCAGATTCATTGCCGAATTCATAATATCCTCTGGCCTGGCCTTCACCACTTTCTGCAATAAAGCTGAACTGAACTATCTCACCATAAGGGAAAACTTGGAAAAAGACGATTTTAAAATCAGCCAGATTTACAAGATTGCCCGTACTTACAATCAAAGATTAGTCTGGAATATCGTTCCTGCTCCCTGCTAAAAGGCTTTCACCACCCCTTCCACCCCATGTCCTGAATTTTGACTTTGAAGATATGGGGGATTTTTTTATTCTGAAACATAGTATTTTACGAATAGAAATAAAGTATTTCTAAATAATTTTAAGTAATTATTATTGTTTTAAAATATTTCTTAACTATATTTGCATTCCCCTTAACAAAGAGCATATCGGATGCTCTTCACAAATATTTGATAATCCCCGTCAAATAAATTTCATTTTTATTTTCCAATAAAACAGGAGAAGCGGCAAACTCTTGTCCGGATTTCCGGTTTAACGCCATGTTAGCACTATGAAAAAATATTTTATGATTGCAGCTGCTGCTGTACTTGCACTCGCATCCTGCCAGAAAGAGGAACAAATCAGGGACAACACTGTGCCGGACAACGAAATCGTGCTCAAGAGTGTGAGCGGTATGACCAAATCTGCGATTAACGGAACAAGCTTCCCTGCCGATTATGACATGCTTGTATCTGCCTATCGCAACCTTGATGCCGATCATAAGGGCGAAGACAATGCCTCAAACTTCTTTGAAGGCATAAAATTCTCACAGAGCGGCACAATATGGAAAGGTGCCACACCTAAGTACTGGCCTCTTACAGGTAAACTTGATTTTCTTTGCATAGCTTCTGCCGGACTCAAGGCCACTGGAACAGGAATAGTCCCTGTCTGTGAATGGAAATCCGGCAATGTGGCTTCAGAAGTTGTTGTAAGCGTTCCAGCTAACAGCCAAAGATTTGATGACCTGATGTATGGCGCATCAAACGATCAGGTTTATGTCTCTTCCGGAAACAGCGTTCAGTTCAAGCATGCCCAGGCTGCGGTTGTGTTCACCGCAAAATCAAACGTATCTTACGATGCAACAACAAATGTTGGAATAACCATAGACAAGATTACAATAGACGGAGCGAAATACAGTGGAACACTTACCGTTTCCAACCCGGCTGCAGGAGGAGGAACAGGTACTCTGGCTGCATCATGGACAGAGCTTGGCAGTGCTGTTGAGCATCAGAATGCACGAGTATGGGACAGCGGCAACACTGGCACGAATATAAGTGAAACGGTATTGACAGGTCTGAATCTTACAACAACCAGCGCCCTCCTTTCAGCAAAACCTTTCGGTGAAGCCTATGTCATACTTCCTGAACAGGCTATGACAGCTTTCACAGTAACCTACACAATACATAACGGAATGAAGGCGGACGGAACAACGAAACTTGACAATCAGCTTCAGTATCAGTACACTCCGGCAGCAGGTACATGGCTGATGGGGAAAAAGTATGTTTATGACATAAACATCACGCTCAATGAAATAACAGTTTCTCCAAGCATTGTTGACTGGAACAATCAGACAGCTATTGACATTCCTATAGGACAGTAGAAGAAATACATTGTTCATAACCGGGAAAGGACATGGCTTCCTTCCCGGTTCCTGACAAATATTCAATCATGAAAATCAAATTCTTGCTTATATCATTGTTACTGGCAATATGGTCACCGGTTAAAGCACTGTCAGCTGATTCACTCGCTCAACATGAGAATTGCTGTATAGAAAGGATTGTCTTCGCTCCAAGAACCAATCTGTTGCTGCCCTTGCTTAACATTGGTATGGAGTTCCCCTTGAACAAGCATCTTTCCATTACAGGTGACTTCCACTACCCTTGGTTGGGACATGACAAAGACAACTCAAGATGCGTCCAGGCAATACTTGCAGACTTGCAACTGCGTATCTGGTTCAATCCACGGGTTATTGACGGTATGATTGGAAACACCATGACAGGGCATTCCCTGGCCATTGGCGCGAACACAGGAAAATATGATTTTGAACGCAGAATGAAAGGAGTCCAGGGAGAGATTTACAGCATTTATCTTGACTATGCCTGCTCTTTTCCACTGGCCAGGCATCTTCGCCTTTCATTGTCAATAGGAGCAGGAATGGCCTGGATTCCGTACAGGAAATATACCGTATATACCAAAGGCGGAAAGCTCATAAGAGACAATGGATATTTCCATAACAACAAACAATGGATGGGACCTGTGCATGCAGGCGTTATCCTTGCCATACCAATTATGAAAAAATGCGCACACTGATAAAAACAATAAAAATAATCTCTGTCTGTATGGTTTCCTTCTGCATATTGTCCTGTGAAAGGCGGCCTTTGGACATACTCGCAACGTCATTGCGCATAAATCTGACGAACGACTACAGTCTTCCACATGAAGCAGCTTCATCCTTTCCGCAACACTTCCGCGTAAATATGTATGACAGCAAGACAGGGAATCTGGTTTACCAGGACTTTGTACCGAAAGATGGAGGATATATCAAAAACATTCCAGGGAACTATCTCTGTTTCGTCTGCAATTATGATGAAGGCTACCTTACACTTGAAAATGAAAAGAACATGGGCACATTCTACATAACGGCGCCGCAGGCAGAAGAATACTTTGAATGGTTATACAATGAATGCAGACAGAAATTACGCACCAGGCTTGTGTCCTATGGTTACGGAACACAGACAAAGGACGAACTATGGACAGATGAAGTAATAGTCTTGAGCTTGAATGACTATTTCTGGACAGGACAGAAATCTGTATATGTTCCAGGCATTGCTATAACAGACAAACAATATGTAATACCACTTGAAACAAGTTCGGCTCTTAAGCAGGGAAGGATAACCCTTACAGGTATCAAAGGCACGGAATACATTTCATCAATGGATTGTTTCATAAGCAATCTCAGCTCGGGAATGAACCCAGTGAAAGGAACATGCAGTGAAGCACCGGCTATTGAAACTTTCAGACTTCAAATACAAGACAGTCTGGCACAGTCTGCATTCCTGTATTTTGGCATTACTGAACGGCAGAAAGCAGAAGGACATCTGCTTTATGTCCTTGTAACTGACACCGGAGGAGGAAAATATCTGTATGTGTATGATTTGAATACAATACAGGAAGAGTCTGAAATGGTTTATACCATAAACACAAACATTGACATTCCAGAACCAGAGCATCAAGGCGGAGGAGGCTTCACCCCGCACATTGAAGAATGGGGAATAGAATATTTCAATATTCCCATAGGACAATAGAATTTTCTTGCAACACAATAAATTGAATAATTGCGAAAATTGAGTATATGAAACGGATCAACTACTTCATTTTCATAGCATTTGCAGCAACAGCCATTGCTTCGTGCCAGAAGGAATACACAAACTTGGCAGATTCACAGCAGATAACACTCAAACCATATACCGGCGAACTTTCAAAAGCGCCAATAGCCGGTACGGTATTTCCAGAAAACAGAACAATAGTGCTTTCTGCATATCACAACACAGCATCCGGCAACGGAAGCAATTATTTCTCAGGGATTTGTTTCAACAAAGTGGGAAGCACTTGGACAGGCAACAAGTTCTGGCCATCCGGAGGGTCTCTGGACTTCCTTGCATATTCGGCGGACGGACTCAGCATTACTCCAGAATACGGAAGTAACGTGAGCACAAGTGTAACACTGAATGTACCGGACAACAGTACGGTTCAGAGTGATATCCTTTGGGGCTACGCAACAGATCAGACAAGCGGAGGCGCAACCAATATTATGCTGAGACACGCTGAAGCGGCTATAGCGTTCACGGCAAAAAGTGTTGCTGAATACAATGCAACAGCAAATACTGGCATTACCATTACCGGAATAACGTTAAAAGGTGTCAAGTCTTCAGGAAGTGTCATATTGCAGAACAGCACTTCCTGTGCGTGGTCCAATCTGAGCAATGCCAGGGACATGGAACTTCAAGGCTTTCCATCAGGGTACGATGTGCCATGCAGTGCCGTTGATATTGGCAGCGCAGCATTTGGCATAGGCTCCATAGGGATGATAGTTATCCCACAAACAGCCACATCTGTAACTGTAACTTATACTGCACATAATGGAAGAGACGGCAACGGCAATGCAATTGACAATATTAATTTGCAAGCAGATTGTACTCTGAGCGGAGACTGGGCGGCCGGCAAAAAATATGTGTACGCACTGGAGTTTGCAGAAAACATATCAATTTCAGCAAGCGTATATGACTGGATCAGCGATGAGCACGGCGTGACAGTGAAAAAGGAGCCATCTGCAAGCTACAGCGTAAACGCGGAGAAGGAAGTCATGCTGCCACCTTCCACTCTTTCCGCAGGGAGCGTGGTTGGTATAGACTGGGGTGATGGTAATACTGAAATATTCTCTACCAATACAGGTAATGACATCGCTCCTACGCACACATACAATACACCTTTTACCGGAACAGTAGTAATAAATGTTTTGCAGGGAAGCATGGATTTTGGGAAAGTGAATGACACGCTTTTCGCATTGTTCACAGTGAAAGACAATGAAAAAGTTCTCATGGAAAACACAAATGTCATAGGGCCGTTCACCGTTGACTCTTCAGGCACAAAAGTTTATTTCACCACAGGCAACCTTTACTGGGACGGCACAGCATTCAAATTGGAAAAATATCAATATGAGCAAGCAGAGAGTGTAGATATCAATACAATGGAAGTGGACCCGC
>JAZRWT010000091.1:0-2222 GCA_045599845.1 Candidatus Egerieisoma sp.
TAAGATATACAGCAGTTCCGCTACAATCATATTGAAGAGTGTTAGCAGTGGCGATGGCAACATGCACAACATCTTCAGCCAGTCCGCTGTATTGAGTGGATATTCCGGCTCTCTGGGACGTTTCAACTCAGGTTCCGTGCGTAATGAAATGCTTATAATAAAGTCCAAGACCACAATGATGAAAGTGGTGGCAAGGCTTAAGCTCAATTATTTTTACAGCGCTGAAACAAAACTCGTAAAGCGCAAAAGAGATTTGTACAAAATATCGCCTGTGGAAGTCGTGTTTGTTGAGACCAATGAACATTCAAGCGCAAGCATGACCATTACCCCTTCCATTGCAGATTCTTCCTGCATTGTGAAGATAAATGGCTTCAATGCTTTGAAAGCACCTTTCAACAAGGTTATTATATCCCCAATAGGACGCTTTATCATCAAGCCTACATGGCATTTAACAGAGGCGTATAACAACGTTCCCATTAATTTTACCTTGGCTGAAATGTCCGCTGTGGCAGACAAATACAGATATGCCTTGAATGTAAGTTACGATGCTCAGTCCGCTTCAGTTCTTTCACTTGATATACGTGATACCTCACCCGAAAGGGCGGCTGACATAATAAACGCTACAATAGAAGTTTATAATGAGGATATTGTGAACGACAAGAAAGTGCTTCTGGACTACACTTCCAACTACATAAACGAGCGCCTCGCACTTTTGGGCTCAGATATGGGTACGGATCAGAACCAGCTTGCCAACTTCAAGAGGAACAATATTATACTCAACCTCGATAGTTACGGAGAACAGTATCTTGAACAAAGCATTCAAAGCAATGCAGAGGTGGAAAAGCTCAAGAAGCAGCTGTCAATGGCGGAATACCTTCAGGCACAGCTGACAACCAGCACGGAGTACAGACCGGTGGCATCAAGCATTTCAATTGAAGACAATGCTGTTTCCAGTGTCATTGGCCAGTACAACGAACTGGCGTTCCAATTGGGAAAATACGAGAATTCAGGCAATACCAACAACCCGGCCGTAAAAACCCTCATATCTCAAATTGCCCTGATGAAAGATAATCTTCTGGGCATACTTGAGACCTATATTGAGACAATAAACCAGAGGATAAGCAGCGCTCACCAACAGGAAATGCTTGCAAACAGCAAGGTTAGACAGGTTCCTGAAGGGCAGATATTCCTCAACAACATTGAAAGGATGCAGGGCGTGAAGGAAGAGATATACAAGAGCCTTCTTGAAAAGCGGGAGGAACTTATGATTAATCAGCCTGCCATTGAGGGAAGTGCAAAAATTGTTGACGAGGCCCGCGTAATAGATGTTCCTGTTGCTCCGGATGAAAAGCGTTGGACCATGATTGGTCTCCTTATAGGTCTGGCTTTCCCTTGTGTAATATATTGGCTTGCGCATCTGCTCAACACAAAAGTCATAACCAGAAAAGATGTTGAAGGGAACGTTACAATACCATTTATTGGTGAGATTCCTCTGAAACAGAAAAAAGACGAGCGGGAAATAGTAATGGAATCCGGCAAACGCGATGCCATATCAGAGGCATTCAGAGGTCTCAGACCTAATATTGATTATCTTGTTGGAGCGGAGCGTCCTAAAATAATAATGTTCACTTCATTCTTCGAAGGGTCCGGCAAGACTTTCGTTTCTTCCAATATTGCTACAAGTTATGCTATGCTCGGAAAAAAGGTTGCTTTGGTGGATTTGGATTTGAGGAAAGGAACAATGGCAAAGGTAAGCGGAAAGAAGAACACTCCTGGAGTATCAAACTATCTTTCAGGCAAGGAGAATGATTTGAATGGGTTGGCTGTTGCAGACCAAACGAATCCTAGCCTTCACCGTTTCTTCTCCGGCCCTATTCCACCAAATCCTGCAGAGCTTTTGTCAAACAGCAGAATGGATTCATTTATCAATCATCTCAAGGCCAACTACGAATATATTTTCCTTGATAGCGTTCCTGCAGGGCTCATAGCAGATGCTGACATAGTCAAGAAATATGCAGACAATACAATATTCATTGTACGCTCAGGCAGATTTGACAAGCGAATGTTGCCTGACCTCCAGAAACTTTACGATAACAAGCTCTTCCCTGGCCTTAGCATAGTCATGAATGGCCTTCCATATAATGCGCGTAAGAAAAGAGGCTATGGCTACGGATATGGTTATGGCTACGGATACGGTTATGGTTACGGCTATGGATATGGTT
>JAZRWT010000092.1:0-3612 GCA_045599845.1 Candidatus Egerieisoma sp.
GGCATGGTGAAGAACGAAGGAGAACCTGGCGGCGGCCCCTACATAATAGGAGAGGAGGATGGTACAACTTCACTGCAGATACTTGAAAAGGCTCAGTTGAACACCAAGGATCCGGATATCAATGAAATGGTCAAGCGTTCAACTCATTTCAACCCTGTGGATCTGGTATGTGCAGTTTATGACCATCGCGGTAGAAAATTCGACTTGAACGAGTATGTAGATGACTCAACAGGTTTCATTTCGGAAAAAAGTTATGAAGGAAGACCTCTGAAAGCTCAGGAGCTCCCGGGCCTGTGGAACGGTGCAATGAGCAGATGGAATACAAGTTTCGTTGAAGTTCCAATAAGCACGTTCAACCCTGTGAAAACTGTTCTTGACCTGCTCAGACCAGCCCATAGGGTAAATTGATGCTTTATACAGAATATTTATTAAATTTGCAGATTGTTAAAACGGCGCGAATGACGCTCATTTAGAAAATTAAATACATAAATTATGATACCTATAAACGCAATTCAAGCTTTTCAGCAAATCCACACACCTTTTTATTTCTATGATCTGGATCTTTTGAGAGCCACGCTCAAAGAATACACTTCACATACTTCAAAACACGGTTATAATGCTCATTTTGCTCTCAAGGCAAATGCAGATGAAAGAGTGGTAAAACTCATCAGAGATGCAGGCCTTGGTGCTGATTGCGTTAGCGGAAACGAGGTGAAACTGGCTGTAAAATACGGTTTTGACCCTGCAAAGATTGTTTACGCAGGCGTAGGCAAGTCAGACAAGGAAATAAAGGATGCCCTTAAAGCCGGCATTTTCTCATTCAACTGCGAGTCCGTTCCTGAAATCCAGATTATCAACGACTTTGCAAAATCAATGAACAAGGTTGCAAACATTTCTTTGAGAATAAATCCGGATATAGACGCTCATACTCACAAATACATTAGCACAGGTCTCAAGGAAAACAAGTTCGGCATAAGTCCATGGGCGTTCAATCAGGTATATGAACTTTTCAAGAATCTGAGCAACATCAAACTTCAGGGACTTCATTTCCATATAGGTTCACAGATTACTGAACTGGGCGTATTCAAGACCCTCTGCACAAGAGTGGAGGAACTTCAGAAATGGTTCATTGAAAGGAACATAGAAATCAACAACATTAATCTCGGCGGCGGACTTGGCATAGATTACAATGATCCTAATGCAAATCCTATTCCTGATTTCGCACAGTACTTCGATATCATAAGCAGGAATCTCATAGTACGTCCGGGCCAGCAGGTACACTTCGAGCCGGGCCGCGCAATAGTAGGCCAGTGCGGTTCAGTGATTACAAGAGTTCTCTATGTGAAGATAGGTAAGGAAAAGAAGTTCGTCATACTTGATGCAGGTATGAATGACCTTATCCGTCCGGCATTGTATCAGGCTCATCACAGCATTGAGAACCTCACATCAACAAAGAGGAAACTCAGATATGACGTTGTAGGTCCGGTTTGTGAAAGTTCTGACTGCTTCGGAACCAAGATTCTTCTCCCTACAACCCAGAGGGGCGACCTTGTTGCTTTGCGTTCTGCCGGTGCATACGGTCAGGTAATGGCTATGAAGTACAATCAGAAGGACCTGGCAAAGGCATACTATTCAGATGACCTCATCAAATAATGATTAGCCGATGTTTGAAAATTTGATAGACAGGCTTGAACATTCGTTCAAGATACTGAAAGGTGAAGGCAAGATCACCGAAATAAATGTAGCGGAAACTCTCAAGGATATAAGGAAAGCGCTCCTTGATGCCGATGTCAGTTACAAGATAGCAAAGAAATTCTGTGATGACGTGAAGACAAAGGCTATGGGTATGGATGTACTCAAGTCTGTAAAGCCTTCACAGATGATGGTGAAGATTGTCCATGACGAACTCGCAGCACTCATGGGAAGCACCGCCACCGAAATCAATCTCGGCGGAAATCCTGCCATTGTTCTTGTATCGGGTCTTCAAGGTTCAGGTAAAACCACTTTCTGCGGCAAACTTTCCCATCTGTTGAAAAACAAGAAAGGAAAGAAAGTCCTTGTGTGTGCAGGTGACGTATATCGTCCGGCGGCAATTGATCAGTTGAAGGTCCTTGCCGCGCAGGTTGGAGTGGATGTTTACACTGAAGATGGCAACATGAATCCGGTTGAACTTGCAAAACATGCAGTTACTCATGCAAGGCAGTTCGATTACAATGTACTTATCATAGATACAGCCGGCCGTCTGGCAGTTGATGAGCAGATGATGGAGGAAATAGCAGCTATTAAAAAAGCTGTGAATCCATCTGAAACACTGTTCGTTGTTGACTCCATGACAGGCCAGGACGCTGTTGAAACCGCAAGGGCTTTCAATGAAAGACTTGATTTCAACGGAGTTGTACTTACAAAGCTTGATGGTGACACAAGAGGCGGTGCCGCCCTTTCCATCAAGGCGGTTGTTCAGAAACCTATCAAGTATGTAAGTTCAGGCGAAAAGATGGAAACCCTTGACGTATTCCATCCAGAACGTATAGCCGACCGTATTCTTGGTATGGGAGACGTTGTTTCCCTGGTGGAAAAGGCTCAGGAACAGTTCAATGAGGAAGAAGCAAAGAAACTCCAGAAAAAACTTCTCAAGGACCAGTTCACATTCACCGATTTTTACGATCAGATACAGCAGATCAAGAAAATGGGTAATATAAAGGATCTTGCATCTATGCTTCCTGGTGTTGGAAAGGCTTTGAAAGACGTTGATATGGACAACAGTTCATTCAAGGGTATTGAAGCCATAATTCAATCCATGACCCAGGAGGAAAGGAACAATCCTTCCATTATAAACGGATCCCGAAGACGCAGGATTGCTTCAGGCAGCGGAACTACAATAGTTGAAGTCAACAGACTTCTGAAGCAGTTTGAAGATACAAAGAAAATTATGAAAACAATGGCCGGCGGAGGCGGTAAAAGAGCAATGAACGCCATGCAGGCCATGAGAAGATTCAGAGGAAGATAAAATGGCTATAATCATTGACGGCAAGTTCACTGCAGCACAAATCAAGGAACGAATAAAAGCAACTGTTGAAACAAGTGTTGCCAATGGCGGCAAACGCCCTCATCTTGCAGCCGTTCTTGTTGGGAATGACGGAGCAAGCGCAACATACGTTGCTTCCAAGGAGAAAGCCTGTGCTGAAGTGGGCTTCAAGTCCACCGTTATAAAATTGAAGGAAGAAACGAGTCAGGATGAGCTTCTGGCCGTTGTCAAAAGACTTAACGAGAACCACGATATTGATGGAGTGATAGTCCAGCTTCCTCTTCCTAAGCATATCAATGAACAAGTGGTAATCAAGAATATTGACTATCACAAGGATGTTGACGGATTCCATCTTGCCAATGTAGGTAAAATGGTTCTCAACATGCCCGGATTTCTTCCTGCAACACCATTCGGAATACTTACCCTTCTCAAACAATACAATATTGAAACAAGAGGCAAGAACTGCGTGATTCTTGGCAGAAGCAATATAGTTGGCCGTCCAATGGCAAATCTTCTTTCACAGAAAGGCCTTCTTGCAGACTGTACAGTGACCCTGTGCAACAGCAAAACCAAGGACATTGCCTACT
>JAZRWT010000093.1:0-6280 GCA_045599845.1 Candidatus Egerieisoma sp.
AAGACTGCCGTAATCGACCACTCTACCATCTCTCCTTTCCCGTTTTGGGACTGCAAAGTTAGAAACTTTTTATGCTATTCCAAATTTTCTTTATTTTATTTTACGTTTCAATATTTCAATCCATATTGTTAATATTACTTAATTACTTAACTTTGTAGCATCAATGATTAATGTTACGGAGTCTCCTGTTGTTTTTGAAAGAGGCTCATAATGAGAATGATTCTAGCATAAG
Source organism: Candidatus Egerieisoma sp. (assembly GCA_045599845.1). Taxonomy (GTDB): domain Bacteria; phylum Bacteroidota; class Bacteroidia; order Bacteroidales; family UBA932; genus Egerieousia. The sequence goes on from JAZRWT010000093.1 coordinate 233, forward strand.
TTGAGTCTGAATGGTCAAAGCTGCCGTTGTCATATTGAATTGGAATGGAGAGGCTATGCTCAGGAAGTATATTCCTGCGCTCTATGCTTCATTGCGGCTTAAGAAGACTGCTCCTGATACTGTTTCAGGTATTGCTTCAGATTCCGCTATTGATACTGCCCATTACGATGCTTCGAAAACTGATGTAGCTGCTATCTCAGACACCGCAATGAAGGATACTGATTCCGTTCTGAATACTGCTTTAAGTACTGCTTCCAGTGTTGGTACTGATACTGTTTCTGATACAGTTTCAGGTACTTCTACAGGTACCGCTCCATGTAATACCTCAAGTATTGCTACAACTACAGTAACAGCTACAGCAACTGCTACTGCTACTACAGGTACAGGTACCGCTCCATGTAATACCTCAGGTATTGCTACAACTACAGCAACTGCTGCTACTGCTACTACAGATACAGATACTGCTTCGGTTGCCGTTCAAGATACTGTCTCTGATGTTCCTGCAGGATTATCCTTGGAAGAAACCGTTCCGCAGATTGTTTCAGAACCTGCACCAGCGATGGCATCGGAAGTCTCTTCAGAACCTGCGTCAGAAACAAGACCTGAAATTTCTTCAGAACCTGTGCAACAAACGATACCGGAAATCTCTTCTGAACCTGCACCAGCGATGGCAGCGGAAATCACTTCAGAACCTGCGTCAGAAACAAGACCTGAAATTTCTTCAGAACCTGCGCAACAAACGATACCGGAAATTGTTTCAGAACATGTTGCTGAAATTTTTTCGCAACCTGATGATTTTGAGGCTAATCTTTTCTCGGACATAGATCCCTCTTTTATGTGTCTATCTTCGCAAAATGAAAAAAGCACAAAGGCGGGCAATTCAAAATCAGGCAAAAAACATTCAAAGGACAATGGCTTGAAATCCGGTCACAGCAAAACTAAAGTTGCCTTGGAGCGTGCAGTATCATCAGAATGCCATGTGGTTCCATCCGAAAAAGTGATATTGAATGTTAGCATAGCTGATCTGATTCACAGGAAAGATGTTAAGGTTGTGAATGAAAGGGTCAAAAAGGTTATGCCGCGTCAGAGGAAGAAGGCTCTCAAGGAATCACATGATGAAAAGGTGCAGCAAGAAGTTCCCATGCCACAATATGAATTGATTGTTGCAGACAATGCTTCAACAGATGGCTCGCTCGCTTGGCTGAGGGAGAATTATCCTGATATCAGACTTATTGAACTTGACAAGAATTACGGTTTTGCAGGCGGATATAACAGAGCTTTGAAAGAAGTGGAAGCCGAGTATTATGTGCTTTTGAATTCAGATGTGAGAGTAACGCCTGACTGGCTTGATATATTGATTGATTTTCTCGACACCCACAAATATGTATCAGTCTGCATGCCGAAAATATTAAAAGAAAGCGATGATCCTAATGCAGTGCAAGATATTTTCGAGTATGCGGGAGCTTGTGGAGGTTTTATTGATAGATTTGGATACCCATTCTGCAGGGGCCGTGTGCTCAAATGCATAGAATCCGATTATAATCAATACGATACGCCTATGGAAGTCTTCTGGGCTTCCGGGGCTGCAATGTGCGTCAGGAGCAATGTATGGAGGGAACTGAACGGCTTTGATGCAAGATTCTTTGCACACATGGAGGAGATTGATTTCTGCTGGCGGGCGCAGCTCCTGTACCACCAGGTCTGGGTGGTGCCGGCTGCAAAGGTTTACCATGTTGGAGGTGGAACGCTACCAAACGAATCGCCATATAAACTGTACCTTAATTACAGGAACAATCTGCTGATGCTTCAAAAGAATCTTCCACGTTACAACAAGAACAATTTGATATTCTTCCGCATGATTCTTGACGGAGCAAGTGCTTTGATTTTTCTTATTTCCGGCAGAAAAGAATTATATAAGTCCGTTCTTAAGGCTCATAAGGACTTCAAGGCCATGCGCTATGCCATTGCTGATTCTCCACGGACTCTGGTTCATTCCAACATTCCTTTCAAAAGACTGTATGGCGTGCTCAACGGCAGCATAATTCTTTCGTATTTCCTTGGCAACCGTCGTTTTTCTGACCTGAGCCAGTTCATCTGATTGTTTCTTTTTTCCATTGATTGCAGATACTGGCATAATGCTTGTTGCATTTGTGCACAGTGTTTATTAACTTTGTTTGATTTAGAAACATTTGTATGAAATCGAAATTTGTATTTTTCAGTGCTGTAGCTGCAATCATGCTTATCAGCGCAACAAGTGCCAAGGCTCAATTGTTCAACGCAGCAGACAACGTGCCTGCCGGAGCAGTGGTTTACTCACTTCCTCAGACATCAATAGTACTTAAGGTTGATTACGCAGTAAAGACTTTCACAGCAGGTCCTTATGCAAAATACGCCCAGAAATATCTCGGTGTTTCACCAAAGAGCGTGAATTCCCAGGATTGTGAGATTCTCAAGATTGAAATGCTTCCATGCATTGAAGCCGATTTGAATTCCCGCGTGGCTATAAATCTCAACTCCCTTAAAGGAGCTTCAGCCAATTTCCTTGCAATGTGCGCCCAGGGACTGATAATGTCTTCCGATTCCTACACGAACGCACCAACAAACTTCAGATTCAATATTGCAACGAATCCGTTCGCAAATGGTGAACCGGTCTCCACATTGGACAATGTGACCACAACCATTTACAAGAGTGTGAAAAACAGCGATGGCGAACTTGAGCAGGTACCTATTCAACAGACACAGATTGTTGAGAAGAACATAGATAAGAGAGCCGAGGAAACAGCCGCCCTGATTTTCAAACTAAGACAAAAAAGAATTGATATCGTAACAGGTGAAACAGACGCTACATACAGCGGTGAAGCAATGGGTGCTGCACTTGCGGAGATTGCCCGTCTGGAGGAGGAGTACCTTTCCATGTTCCTTGGGAAAACCATCGTAACAAATCTTTCACAGAGTTTTGACATTGTCCCGGACAGAGATGAAAGCAAATTGATCTATGTTGCATTCAGGGTGGCGGACAATGGGCTGGTTCCTGCAAGCAATGTTGGAGGAAGACCTATCGTAGTGGAGCTTGCACCGGAAAAAATGGCAAGCCTGCCTTCAGAGAACGCAGCTTCATCTTCAAAGAACAGAATTTATTTCAGAGTGCCGCGAACTGTTAATGTAAAGATCAAGGATGGCCAGAAGGTGCTGCTGCAGAGCAGAATGCCAATCTATCAGCTTGGTCAGAACTCATTCATACCGGTTGATGCCCTGATTAAATAAACATTTGCCTGCTGGATAATGATCTGAAAATACATTGAAATGCTATTTCAAAAAGCAACTTGAACATGCTTTCAATCTTGCAAGCAGAAATTACGGACTTATTAAAGAATCAATTAATCTTATATAATCAATATCAATATGAACACCATTGCAGAGTTGAATCCACAAGAAGTTTGGAAAAACTTTTATGAACTTACAAAAATTCCGCGTCCTTCAAAGAAAGAGCAGAAGGCTGGAAAATTCGCTTACGAATTCGGCAAGAAACTTGGCCTTGAAACAATCATGGACGAGGCTGGCAACGTTATCATTAAGAAACCTGCCACAAAGGGCATGGAAGATCGCATAGGCATAATTCTTCAAGGCCACCTTGATATGGTGCCTCAGAAAAATTCAGACGTTGAGTTCGATTTCGAGAAGGATGCAATTCAACCTAGGATTGTAGATGGTTGGGTATATGCCACCGGTACTACCCTTGGAGCAGACAACGGAATGGGATGCGCTGTTGCAATGGCCATTCTTGAGAGCAAGGACATTGCCCACGGCCCTATCGAGGCACTTTTCACAATTGATGAGGAAACCGGTATGACAGGTGCCCGCGCTTTGAAACCAGGCATGCTTGATGGCAAGATTCTCATAAACCTTGATTCTGAGACAGAGGGTGAACTTTACCTTGGCTGCGCAGGCGGTTTGAACGTATTCTGCGAATTCAAATACAAACAGGTTCCGGTTGCAAAGGATTATGTAGCAATGGACTTGAATTGCAGAGGCTTCCTCGGCGGCCATTCCGGCATGGACATAGGTCTTTACAGAGCAAATACAAACAAGGTTCTTGCACGTATGCTTCTTCCTTTGGTTGAAAAATGCGGAGCGGAGCTCGTAGCAATTGAAGGCGGAAACTTGAGGAATGCCATTCCAAGAGAGGCGTTCTCAACAGTAGTTCTACCTAAAGCAAAACTTGCAAAGGCAAAGAAAGTGCTTGCAAACGTATTTGCCGAGGTTCGCAATGAGTACAAGGCTACAGACGTTGACGCATATTATGAGTTTCTTCCAACCGCTTTGCCTAAGAAGGCAATTGAACATGCAGTTGCCTACAATATGCTCAGGGCCATAGCTGTTTGCCCAAGCAGCGTTGAGAGAATGAGCAAGGAAATGGAAGGTACGGTTGAAACTTCAAACAACATGGCTATCGTCAAGTCTGAAAAAGGAAAGATTCTTGTTACTTCATTGATGAGAAGTTTCATTGACACTGCAAAAGAGGATTTGTACCGGAAGGTAAAGGGCTTGTTTGAAATGGCAGGTGCAAAAGTTTGGTGTTCAGGTGGATATTCAGGCTGGCAACCTAACATGGACTCTGCTATCCTCAAAGTCATGCAGAAAGTTTACAAAGATCTTTATAACAAGGACGCTGCTGTAATGGCAATTCATGCCGGCCTTGAGTGCGGTATTCTTGGTGGAACCTATCCTGACTGGGATATGATTTCCTGCGGTCCTACAATCTGCAGCCCTCATTCACCAAACGAGCGCGTGAATATTGAGACCGTTGAAAAACTTTGGAAATTCATTGTTGAGGTTGTAAAGAATGCTCCGCGCAAATAATTTTTCCGGATTTTTCAATCCACGGACATGGCTCCTGGTTCTGCTCATGGCAGTGCCAGGAGTTTCATATTCACTGGATGCACAGTATGATGCATTGAAATTGTGGTCACAGGCAAAAGCCGCCTGCACAAAGGGCAATTTCTTTTTGAATCGCTCCGATTTCCCTGCCGCCATTGACAAATACAACGAGGCCGATTCCCTGTACAAGATGCTGATTTATGTCAGACGGAATGCTATTGAGCAATATGCCGCCAGCAATCTTTCAGGCACCGCAGCAAACAAGGCGGAGGCATTGGCGGAACCAGATGCGGCAAAGATTGACATTGCCGTACTCTTCAAGGAGATAGAGCAACTCAAGATAAACAAGGGAAGTGCTCTTGTAGCTGCAGGTGAACTGGAAAAAGGCAAAGCCAGCTTTGATACTGCCGCAGGAATTGCAGTTGAGATGGCGCCGAAATGGGGAACCGAGCCATACAAAGAAGTCTCAGTAATTAAAAATGCCCACATTGCCGCTCTTGCTTCCTATTCTTCACTGGCGATAGAACATGCAAATAAAGTGTCTTCAGCCCACAGGGCAGCCCTGATTCTCCTGCTGATCTGCGTAGTTTGGGCAGGTGTTTCCATCTATCGCCGGTGGAAAAGAATGATTGCTGCAAAGGACGCGCAGGCTGAGGAATATCTAGCCAATGCCCAGGCTCTCATGGAGGAGGCTTCTTCTGCAAAGGCCGCCAACAGCTCCTTGCTCAATGAGCTGGATATGCAGAAGGCTCAGGAGAGGCATTTGAAGGAACTGCTGGACGGACGTTTCGCTGAAATCAGGTCAATTGCCGCTTCCTATTACGAGCTTGGCTTTTCCAAACCTCTGCAGAAAAGGCTGGAGGCTTTGTTTGAATCAGGAAGGGATGGCGATATATTCGAATCGCTAAAAGAAGTGGTGAATGCCAGACGCTCCAATGTCCTTGAGAGGATAGCAGAAAAATTTCCGTTGATAAACGAAGACAACATGCGCCTGCTGGCCATGATTTATGCAGGTTTTTCAGCCCAGGAAATAAGTGTAATCATAAATGATACAGCCGCCAACGTATATGTCCGCAAGAGCAGACTCAAAAGCAAACTGGCCGATTTCATGAAAGAGAATAAAGATTTTGTATTTTAATAAGAATTTAATACCTTTGCGCTCCATTTACC
>JAZRWT010000094.1:0-7118 GCA_045599845.1 Candidatus Egerieisoma sp.
TGGCGAGTATATACCTGGCGGTTGGGTGTACTATATGGATCCAAATGTCCCTTGGACGGTCAATACCAATCTTAACTATACCTATCAAAAGACATACTCCTATGCCAATGAAATCCTGAGCACCAAGAACAATCACATGCTCACTCTGGGGCTCTCGGCACAAGTCAGACTTTCACCGAGGTTGAACCTGAATTACAATACCGGATTCGACCTTACAAAGATGGAAATGACAACCTCGCAGCTGAGTGGTACTTTTGACCTTCATTGCTTTACCATTTCATTCTCCTGGATACCTAGTGGCAAGTGGCAGAGCTGGAGTTTCAGAATAAATGCAAAAGCTTCCGCTCTGTCTGACCTCGTGCAATTCAAGAAGAATAACAGCTTCTGGGACAAATAGTTATATAATTTTTTTAAAAAACAATACTATAAAATATTTTTTTTAAAAAAGTTATTATCCAATTTTGTGCTATTGATGGTAGCATGAAAGAATCAACTCATACACAAGTTTGGAACACCTGCCTTGGCAAGCTGAGGGAACAGCTTTCTCAGGAGGATTTTCTTACGTGGATAAAGCCTATAAAGGCTGTGAAACTTAAGGAATCCACACTTATTGTACAGGTTCCTTCAGACTACTTCAGGGATCACATTGAGGAGAATTTCATTGATAAAATCATTCCTGAGCTCAGGTTGCAGCTAGGGCCCAAAGCAAAACTCCTGTATGGGGTAATGGTTACAAAGGAGCAGAATGTCACCATCCCTTCCAATGTTACAAGCGTTCACAAACAGGAACTGCCTGTTAAGATGAATGCCGAAATGAAAGTGCCTTTCAATCCTTGGGCAGTGCCCGGCATACAGGAAAGGATACAGATTGATCCAAACCTGAACCCTATATACAGTTTCGATAATTTCATTGAGGGAGAGTGCAACCGTCTTGCAAGAGCCGCAGGTCTGTCAATAGCAGATAATCCGGGAAAGAACGCCTTCAATCCTCTTTTCATATACGGGGGGCCGGGATTGGGAAAGACCCATCTGGCACAGGCAATAGGCCTTGCGGTTAAGGAGAGACATCCGGAAAAGATAGTCCTTTACGTGAATGCGCATACTTTCCAGACGCAGTATATGGAATATGCGGGAGTGAACAATCAGCTCACTGATTTCCTGCATTTCTATCAAATGGTTGATCTGCTCATTCTTGATGATGTGCAGGAGTTTGCCGCCAAGGTTGGAACACAGAAGGCCTTCTTCCATATCTTCAATTTCCTGCATCAGAACGGGAAACAGCTTGTCCTTACATCGGATTGTGCTCCGGTTGATTTGCAGGGACTCGAGCAGCGTCTTCTGAGCCGTTTCAAATGGGGGCTTTCAGTGGAACTTACCAAGCCTTCATTCTCCACCAGAGTTGATATACTCAAATTGAAGAGCGCCAACGATGGTATTGTTCTTTCAGATGAAATCCTTGAATATCTGGCTGAAAACATAAGGGGCAATGTAAGGGAGATAGAAGGGACGCTTTATTCATTGCTGGCACATGCCACCTTCAACAAGGAAAAGATCACCCTTCAGCTGGCTAAGAGAATCATTGACAAGATAGTTCCTGCCGAAAGACTTGAACTTACCGTTGGAGCTATTGAAAACAAGGTGGCGGAATATTTCGGCGTTGAGGTGGAACTCATCCATTCCAAGACAAGGAAGCGTGACGTTGTTCAGGCCCGTCAGGTTATTATGTACCTCAGCAGGGCGCTTACTAAACTTTCCCTTACTACAATAGGGGAAAGCATTGGAGGCAGGGACCATGCAACGGTTCTTCATTCATGCAATGCTGTTTCAGACCTTATGGAAACAGACAAGCGTTTCAAGCAGAATGTGAATGAATTGCTGCGCATGCTCAATCAGGACTAACAAATTAATAAATACACAATATTATGACATCACAGAGGGTACTTGACATTTTTAAGGAAATCCTCACCATTCCGCGTGAAAGCGGTCATGAGGAACTTATAGGCAAATGGCTTGTTGACTGGGCCGCTAAACATAATCTTGCCTGCAAAACGGACAAGGTAGGCAATGTATGCATTATTAAAGAAGCTGCAAAGGGCAAGGAGAATGTTCCAACAATTGTTCTGCAGAGTCACATGGACATGGTTTGTGAGAAAAATGAAGGTGTGGACCACGATTTTGCAAAGGACCCTATCAAAGCTGTTGTGGAAGACGGCTGGCTCATTGCCAAGGATACAACCCTGGGGGCTGACTGCGGTATAGGAATAGCGGCATCACTGGCTGTTCTTGAGGATGAATCCCTGGAGCTTGGTAAAATCGAGGCTATTTTCACTGTAAGCGAGGAAACAGCACTTGTTGGTGCTAATGCAATGGAGCCTGATTTCTTCTCAGGAAAGATATTGATAAACCTTGATTCCGAGGATGAGGGAGAATTGTTCATTGGCTGTTCAGGCGGTATAAGGACTTGTGGAACATTCAAGTATACCACATATCCGGCAACTGATGAATATCTCAAATGCGAGTTCAAGATTTTCGGAGTTCAGGGCGGACACAGCGGAGACGATATAGACAAGAACAGGGCCAATGCCGTTAAATTGCTTGGCCGTTTCCTTGTAAAGCTTATTAACAAGTATGATATTGAACTTTACGAGATTGGTGGAGGGAACAAGGACAATGCAATAGCCCGCGAGGCGCACGCAGTTATAGGATTCTCAAAGAGGAACAGCAGAGCCATCCTAAGGATTTGGAAGGAATTCGTTGAGCAGATCAAACTTGAGTACAAGTCAAGTGACCCTACAATTGACACCTTTGTTGGCGAAGTTGGAATAAAGGACGTGAAAAGCGGACGTATGACAGGCAGCCCGAAGAAGTTCATAGATCCTTTCACTGCAAACAATGTAATACGTGCTCTGGCAGGCATGCCTCATGGAGTGATTGCCATGAGCAATGATATCAAGGGACTTGTTGAAACTTCAACAAATCTTGCCAGCATAAAGATGCTTCCTAAGAATACCATTGTAATTGAAACCAGTCAGAGAAGTTCCCTGGACCACATGATAACAACTGTTTCCGAGCAGGTTGAGGCTGTTTTCGATATGGCTTGCGCAAATGTGAAGCATTTCGGACGTTATCCCGGATGGCAGCCTAAACTGGAATCTGACATACTTGAAATAACAAAGGCGTCTTACAGGAGGCTGTTTGGAAACGAGCCGGTGGTAAGAGCCATACATGCAGGCCTTGAGTGCGGTCTGTTCCTGAACAAGATACCTGACCTGGACATGATTTCATTCGGCCCTACATTGCGCAGCGTTCACGCACCGGGCGAGAGGCTCAACCTGGCAACTCTTGACAAGTTCGTGGTGCTTCTTGAGGATGTTGTCAAGTCTGTGAAATAAGATGGGAAAGGTAATTATCTTTTCGGCACCTTCAGGTTCGGGGAAAAGCACCATTGTAAACCATCTGCTTGGTAAATATCCTTTTCTGGAACTTTCAATTTCAGCAACCAGCCGTGCTCCAAGAGGGCAGGAGCGTAATGGACGTGAGTACTATTTCATTTCCACGCAAGAATTCGAGGAGAGGATTGCACAGGGCAGGTTCGTTGAGTACGAACAGGTTTATAAGGGAACTTATTATGGAACCTTGAAGGAGGAACTTGAGAGAATATGGTCCGCCAATCATATCATCACCTTTGACGTTGACGTGAAGGGCGGAGTGAATCTCAAGAAAATTTTCGGGGACAACGCCCTTTCAATATTCATTCAGGCTCCTTCCGTTGAAGAACTGCACAAACGTCTTGTTGCAAGGGGAACGGATTCCAGCAAAGCCATTGAAGAACGCGTGGCCAAGGCGGCCGAAGAAATGAAGCACGCCCCATTGTTTGACAGGTTGATAGTGAACGATGAACTTGACAAAGCCTTTGCTTCTGCTGATTCTTTGATAGAGGAGTTTGTAAACAGATAGTGATTTGAAGAGAATAGCATTATATTTCGGATCTTTCAATCCCTTCCACTACGGGCACAGAGCAGTAGCGGAAGGGATTTCCGCTTCAGGGCTGGTGGATGAACTGTGGTTCGTCCTTTCTCCTAAAAGTCCTTTCAAGGAGGAGAATGTGCTCGCCGATGCAAACGAACGCCTCAGAAATCTCAAGGAATCATTGGCGGAAACGGGAGAGTGGAAATGGAAAATATGTGACATTGAATTCCATCTGCCATATCCTCTTTATACATGGAACACACTTGAGGCCCTGCACAGCAAATACCCTCAGTATGAGTTCAGCATAGTAATGGGGGCGGACAATCTTATCTCACTGGAGCGATGGTATCGTGGAAAGGACATCATGTCTTCCTTCAGACTGATAGTTTATCCCAGACCAGGCTCCGATATAGGCAGATTCCTCAAATATGCCACAGGACCGGACGGGAAAATCCTGGGGGAGGGCCAGGTGGAACTATCGGAAGTGGAATATCACTTCAAAAATCTTGTAATACTTATTGATGCGGTTCAAAACGATATATCGTCTACAAAGATTAGGGAACATAATTGTGGAGAGTGATATTTTTTTTACTATTTTTGCGACCATAAAGTTTATGGACTAATACTTTTTTATCATGGTTTCTTATAAAGATTTAGGCTTGGTGAACAGCAGGGAGATCTTCGCCAAGGCAGTTGACGGCGGTTATGCCATTCCTGCGTTCAATTTCAACAACATGGAGCAGCTTCAGTCTATCATTCAGGCTTGTGTTGAAACAAAATCTCCTGTAATACTTCAGGTAAGCAAAGGTGCAAGACAGTATGCAAATCAGACATTGCTCAGATATATGGCTCAGGGTGCAGTGGAGTATGCAAAGGAACTCGGTTGCAATATTCCTATCGTTCTTCATCTTGACCACGGTGATTCCTACGAACTTTGTGTATCATGCATAGAACTCGGTTTCTCATCGGTCATGATAGACGGCAGCAGCCTTCCATACGACCAGAACGTTGCTCTTACAAAGAAGGTTGTTGAGTATGCTCACAAGCATGACGTAACTGTTGAGGGAGAGCTTGGCGTTCTTGCAGGTGTTGAGGATGAGGTCAGCGCTGAATGCCATACTTATACAAGACCTGAGGACGTTGAGGACTTTGTAAAGAAAACAGGTGTTGATTCACTTGCCATATCAATTGGAACAAGCCACGGTGCGTTCAAGTTCAAACCTGGCCAGAAACCGCAGATCAGGCTCGACATTCTCCACGAAATAGAGAAGAGAATACCTGGCTTCCCAATCGTGCTTCATGGCTCTTCAAGCGTTCCACAGGATATAGTAGCTCAGATAAACCATTACGGCGGTGCTCTCAAGGATTCAATCGGCATTCCTGAGGACCAGTTGAGAGAGGCTTCAAAATCTGCAGTATGCAAGATAAACATTGATTCAGACGGACGTCTTGCCATGACAGGTGCAATCCGCAAGGTATTTGTTGAGAAACCATCTGAGTTTGACCCAAGAAAATATCTCGGACCTGCAAGAGACGCACTCAAGGCTCTTTATATGCATAAGGTCAGGAATGTGCTCGGTTCAGAGAACAAGGCTTGAGTTCAATTCATATAGAAAGAAATCCGCTCCTTTGCTTCTGTCAACTGGGGCGGATATTTTTCTGCCAATTTGTCTTACAATGGCTGTGGCAAGCAATTTGATATCTTGTCATGGTCTTTAAAAAGAAATAATGCTTATGAAGTTTGACGAGAAAGGTAATATAATTTCCGAGACTCCTGAAGTTAAGGAAAATACTGTGGAAGAGTCCTCAGAAAACGCTCAGGAACAGAAGGAAACGCAGAGTTCTGAAAAGAACGCAAAGAAAAAGAGCCCGCAGCAGAGATTCAAGCAGATGGCAAGGGAAGTTGAGCAGAGCAGGAAAGAAATCAAGGAACTTCAGGCCAGGTTGGCGGAACTTGAAGAGAAGAAGAAGGCCCTGGAGATTGCAGAGGCCGAAAGAAAGGCAAAAGTGGAGGAGCTTGAGGCAAAGCTTGCTGCGGCACATCAGACCTATGAACTTGCTAATGACAATTATACAAGGCTCAATGCTGAGTTTGACAACTATCGCAGGCGTACGGCAAAGGAAAAACTTGAGTTGAGGGAAACTGCCAGCGAGGATGTTATCAAAGGAATGCTTCCGGTGCTTGATGATTGTCTGCGTGCACTCGAGGTATTGCGCTCTTCAGATGCCGGCGAGGCTGCAATAGAAGGGACACAGCTCATTTACAACAAATTGTGGAAGTATTTGAGCGAAAAGGGCCTTGCTGAGATTGAGGCTGTAGGACAGGAACTCAATACAGACTTCCACGAAGCCGTTGCACAGTTCCCGGTTGATGATCCGGCAAAGAAAATGAAGATAATAGACGTTGCCCAGAAAGGCTATATGCTTGGTGGCAAGGTTATCAGATATGCAAAGGTTGTAGTTGGCATTTGATCATGGAGGTGTGAATCATGGCTGAAAAAAGAGATTATTACGAAGTCCTTCGCGTAAACAAGCAATCCACTGCGGATGAGATAAAGAAGGCCTACAGAAAGTTGGCCATGAAGTACCATCCGGACAGGAACCCGGGTGACAAGGAAGCGGAAGAAAAATTCAAGGAGGCCGCTGAGGCATATTCCGTGCTCAGTGACCCTGACAAGAAACAGAAATATGATGCGTACGGCTTTGCCGGAGTGAATGGCGGAGCAGGTGGATTCGGTGCAGGAGGATTCTCCATGGATGACATCTTCAGCCAGTTCGGTGACATCTTCAGCGGATTCGGTTTCGGAGGATTCAGCGGATTCGGCGGAGCTTCCGGCTCAAGAAGCAGAGGCGTGTCAAAGGGATCGAACATAAGGATAAGGGTCAAGGTCTCCTTGGCCGACGTAGTCCATGGTGTTGACAAGAAAGTCAAGATCAACAAGGAAGTATGCTGTCCTGAGTGCGCGGGCCGCGGTGCTGCGAGCCAGGCCGATATAAAGACCTGTGACAAGTGCGGCGGACGTGGAGTTGTTGCTCAGGTTGCTCAGACCATCTTCGGAACCATGCAGACTCAGACAACCTGTCCTAAATGTGCGGGCAAGGGTACAATGATTTCCAATCCTTGTACAAAGTGCAGGGGAACAGGCGCG
>JAZRWT010000095.1:0-9192 GCA_045599845.1 Candidatus Egerieisoma sp.
CGCAGGGTGTGTATTCTGAGCAATCAGACAGGAATGGTGAACGAGAAGAGCCATATCCTGGACACATTGCTGGCGCTCAAGGTGAAGGTTACCTGCATAATGAGCCCCGAGCATGGTTTCCGCGGAGATGCCGATGCAGGCGAGACTGTAAAGAGCTCCATCGATCCTAAGACAGGTGTGCCTATCAAGTCCCTGTATGAGGGCAGCGGCAAGGGCCCTTCAAAGGAAACAATGGATATGTTTGACGTGCTCATCTTTGATTTGCAGGATGTGGGCGTGCGTTTCTACACATATTACGTTACAATGGTCAAGATGATGGCCACCTGCGCTGAATACGGCAAGGAGTTCATAGTTCTTGACAGACCTAACCCTATAGGTTTCATGGTTGACGGCCCTATTCTCGACATGAATCTCAAGAGCGGAGTGGGTGCGCTTCCTATTCCTATAGCTCACGGAATGACCCTTGGTGAACTGGCAATGATGGCAAACGGCGAAGGATGGCTCAGGGACAAGCTCAAATGCAATCTCAAGGTTGTGAAATGCCTGAACTACACTCACGACAAGCTTTACAGGCTGCCAATCAAGCCATCACCTAACCTTCCGGACATGAGATCCATATATCTCTATCCTTCAACCTGCTATTTCGAGGGAACTCCTGTAAGCCTTGGCCGTGGAACATCAAAGCCTTTCCAGGTTTACGGGCATCCTAACATGAAGGGTTACAGCTTCTCATTCACACCGCGCAGCATTCCTGGCGCAAAGTTCCCGCCACAGCTCAACAAGGAGTGCTGGGGAGTTGACCTGCGCACGGAGCCTTCAATAGATGAAATAATAAAGGGTGGAGTGAATCTTGAATATGTTGTTGATGCATATACCAATCTTAATCTTGACGACCATTTCTTCCGCCGTATGTTCGATTATGAAACAGGTCAGGAATGGGTTCGCTCCATGATAAAGAAAGGTGCTTCTGCAGCGGAAATAAAAGCCCGCTGGGCAGATGACGTTGAAAAGTTCAAATTGCAGAGGAAACCTTATCTGCTTTACAAATAGGAGTAATAAGAACTGCTGCATTCTTCCTGTAGTGCAGATATAAGTGAGATTTGAGGAATTGCATCTTTTTCAAATATGAATATTAGAATTGGAAACGGTTTTGACGTGCACCAGCTTGCACCCGGCCTGCCCTTGTTCCTTGGAGGCATAAAAATAGAGCACACCAAAGGCTGTGTTGCACACTCGGACGGGGATGTGCTCATACACGCCCTTTGCGATGCGCTTCTGGGTGCGCTTGCTTTGGGTGACATTGGCAAACATTTCCCGGACAATGACAACGCTTACAAGGGCATAGACAGCAAGATTCTGCTTGAACGTTGTATGGAAATGGTCAAGGAAAAGGGATGGAAGGTAGTGAATGCCGATTGTACCATTGCAATGCAGAAACCCAAACTTGCTCCATATATCGTAAAGATGCGGGAGTGCCTGGCAGCACTGCTTGAAGTTGAAATGGATTGCGTTTCCGTTAAGGCAACAACAACAGAGCACCTTGGTTTCTGTGGAAGGGAGGAAGGAATTGCGGTGATGGCAAGCGTGCTTCTGGAAAAATAATATGGCATTTTCAAGGAAATATCACGTTACGGCCCATGAGATAGATTACAGATATCTTCTCACTCCCGATGGTATGCTGCTTTATTTTCAGGATGCAGTTGCCTGCTGCCTCTATGAACACAAGATAGCAGGCTTTGACATTGACAAGATGGGGCTGCTGTGGATAATTTCAAATTTTGACCTGCATATTGAAAAAGGCAAGAGGCCGTACTGGTTCGAGGAAGTTGAAGTTCAAGTGCGGCTTGGGAAAATGACTCCTTACAGACTGTTCTTTGACGTTGAAATGACAAATGCCCAAGGCTGTGTATTCGCTACAGGAACAAGTTCCTGGAGCGTGATAGACACGATTTCGCGACAGCCGATGGATTGCCAGAGAATACTTGAGAAAGGTGCTCTGGAAGTTGAGGCCAATGTGCGCAGCGCCCATCATTCAAGGCTCAAAATGCCTCAGATCGGGGAACTTCTCTGGGAGAACGAACATAAGACAGGAGGTCGTGATGTTGACCAGAACCTGCATGTGAACAACAGGGTATATACCGCCGCGGCGTTCAACTGCGTGCCTCAGGAAATATACAAAGTGAAGCAGGTCAAGAGAATAACAATAAAATATGAGCGCGAAACCTTTACAGGCGACGCTCTCTCCTGCAGGACATACAAGGCTCTTTCTGAAGAGCTGCCGGAATGCGAAGACTGTTTCGTACAGATAATCTCCAATACGGGCGGCGAGCAGGTATGCACCATAACCACCGTATGGGAACCGAAACTCAAGCAGGAAATGATTGAAAACCATTTGAGGAATGTTACGATTTGATCTTATTAAGTCCGCTTATTCAAAAGCACCGGTTGATGTTGAAATCCCAGAAGCCAGACCAAGTGAATATTTTGCGCAGAAGGTGTTCACCAAGGACACAATGCGCAAATACCTGAGCCCCGAGGTTTACAGGCAGATGCTTGCCGTAATGGAGCAGGGAGCCAAGCTCAACCGCAGCATTGCGGACGATGTGGCTGAAGGCATGAAGAAATGGGCTGTTGAGCAGGGCGCAACCCACTACACCCACTGGTTCCATCCTTTGACCGACACCACGGCCGAGAAGCACGATTCCTTCATTGAATTCGGTGAACAGAGCAATCTGATAGAGCGCTTCAGCGGCAAGCTGCTTGCCCAGCAGGAACCTGATGCATCGAGTTTTCCCAACGGAGGCATAAGGGCTACTTTCGAGGCACGAGGATACAGCGCCTGGGACCCTACATCACCGGCTTTTGTAATGGACGATACTCTTTGTATTCCAACAATATTCATAGCCTTCACCGGGGAGGCACTTGATTACAAGGCACCTCTGCTCCGTTCGCTTCAGGCGGTTGACAAGGCCAGCGTGGAAGTATGCCGTCTGTTTGATACGCACGTGAACCGGGTGAGTTCATTCCTTGGCTGGGAGCAGGAATATTTCCTTCTGGATGAGGATCTTTTCAACTCAAGGCAGGATTTGATGCTTACCGGCAGAACAGTGATAGGCCACAGCAGCGCAAAGGACCAGCAGCTTGAGGACCATTATCTTGGCGCCATCCCGGCACGAGCCGCAGCCTTCATGAAGGACGTTGAAATAGAGGCTCTCAAACTTGGCATACCTATCAAGACCTGCCATAACGAGGTGGCTCCTAACCAGTTTGAATTTGCTCCCATATTTGAGGAAACCAACCTTGCCTGCGACCACAACATGCTGCTTATGACCCTTATGAAGAAGGTTGCCCACAAGCACAAGCTTCACTGTCTTCTTCACGAGAAACCTTTTGCCGGCATTAACGGAAGCGGAAAACACTGCAATTTCTCCCTCCAGATTACAGGATGGGACAATGAACAGCCGGGCCTCACACCAAAGAACCTCATGGCCCCCGGAAGGAACGAGGAGGATAATCTCATATTCATAACCTTTGTAGTGAACACTCTGGCAGCAGTATACCGCCACAATGGCCTGCTCAAGGCATCTATTATGAGTGCCAGCAACGCATACAGGCTTGGCGGACACGAGGCACCTCCTTCAATCATTTCCTCATTCATAGGCAGGCAGCTCACCGAGGTACTCGATGCCCTTGAGGCAGCCAACACCCAGGAGGCCCTGAGTATCAAAGGCAAGAAAGGCAAGTCCCTGAACCTTCCGCAGATACCTGAACTCTTGATAGACAACACCGACAGGAACAGAACATCTCCTTTCGCATTCAACGGAAACAGGTTCGAGTTCCGTGCCCTTGGCTCAGAGGCGAACTGTGCAGGCGCAATGATAGCTCTCAACGGAGCTGTTGCCCAGCAGCTTCATTTGTTCAGGGAAAAAGTTGATTCCAGGATTTCCTCTTCCACCGGCGATGGTTCCGACAGGAAGGCTCTCATCCGTTCTGCAGTAATCTCCGAACTGCGTGAACTTATAACATATTCCAAACCTGTACGCTTTGACGGTAACGGCTACAGTGCCGAATGGCTCCAGGAAGCCGCCTCGCGTGGCCTTGACTGCGAGGTGAACGCACCTAAGGTCTTTGATGCATATCTGAGCGGGTCAAGTATTGATATGTTCTCCTCAATGGGTATAATGAAAGAGAGCGAACTTCTGGCACGCAATGAAATCAAGTGGGAGATTTACGTCAAGAAACTTCAGATAGAATCACGTGTGATGTGTGACATGGCGCAGAACCACATAGTGCCTGCGGCTCTTGAGTACAAAGGCCGTCTGGTTGATATGCTTTACAAGGGCAGCTCACTCTCCCTGCAGCATTCGCTCGTTGATGAGGAAATGAAACTTATTGAGGAATTGAGCCGCCATATATCCATTGTCCGTATGGAAGTCCACAATATGGAACTGGCAAGGAAGAATGCCAATGCAATTCCTCAAATGCGTGAGCGCGCAGTTGCCTACCACGATACAGTCCTGCCACTGATGGACATAATAAGAAACAGTATAGACAGCCTTGAGGTCATAGTTGACGACAAGCTCTGGCCAGTTCCAAAATACAGGGAACTGCTGTTCATAAACTAAGCATGGATTTTGCTATTTGAAATGTTGTGGATTCTGAGTATTTTTGTGCTTTGGAAAATGCGTTTTCCAAAGCACTTTTCATTAATGGGATTTTGTTAAATACTTTGCTTATGAAACTTGTTTATACAGGAAAAACCAAGGATGTTTTCGCTCTTGAGAACGGAAACTATCTGCTTAAATTCAAGGATGACTGCACAGGAAAGGACGGCGTTTTTGATCCGGGTGAAAATTCCGTTGGCCTGAAGATAGAAGGCGTTGGTGATGTTAATCTGCGTATGTCAATCTACTTCTTTGAGAAGGTCAATGCAGCCGGCATAAAGACTCATTATGTAAGTGCAAATCTCGCAGATACAACAATGGAGGTGCTTCCTGCAAAGGTTTTCGGCCAGGGCCTTGAAGTTATATGCAGACATAAGGCAGTTGGAAGTTTCTATCGCAGGTACGGTGAGTATATCAAGGAAGGCTCTGACCTTCCTGCATACGTTGAAACTACTTTCAAGAACGATGCAAAAGGTGATCCTCTGGTAACAAAGGATGCTCTGGTAGCTCTTGGAGTAATGAGTGACAAGCAGTATGAGGATATCAAGCTCATGACTCAGCGCATCACTCAGATTGTTGCCGATGACCTCAAGGAGAAAGGTCTGGTCCTTTATGATATCAAGTTCGAGTTCGGTTACGACAAGGAAGGCAATGTAATGCTCATAGACGAGATTGCTTCAGGCAATATGCGCGTTTACAAAGATGGCAAGTACATTGAACCTATGACACTTTCAAAACTTTTCTTTGAAGCTTGATCATTCGCTAACCATTGAAGCCACGCTTGAAAAGCTTCTTCGCAAGCAATCAGTGCAGTCAAGCTCAGGTTCTGACAGGGCTTCACATTTAATAATAGGAATATGAAAGTTGCTGTAATAATGGGCAGCGCCAGTGACTGGGATGTAATGAGTCAGGCGTGCACCACTCTCGAAGAGTTTGGAATTCCATACGAGAAGAAAGTATTGAGTGCACACAGGAATCCAGGGCCTCTGGCAGATTATGTAAAGGCTGCAAGAGACAACGGAATAGATATAATAATAGCCGGAGCAGGCGGAGCGGCGCATTTGCCGGGAGTGATTGCTGCGCTTACAACCCTTCCGGTAATTGGAATACCTGTGAAATCAAAAGCGTTGAACGGATTGGATTCGTTGCTCTCCATAGTGCAGATGCCGTCCGGAATACCGGTTGCCACAATGGCAATAGACGGCGCAAAGAACGCGGCCCTCATGGCCGTAACAATTCTGGCACTCGGAAACTCAGGTCTGAGGGAACAACTGGAGGAATTCCGCAGAAAACAGAGTGAAAAAGTACTGAATACAACAATATGAAATGAAAGTGTACCCGCCTGCAGACCAGACGGGTACACTTTTCTGTTGAAACTCCACCCGGAATACAAGAAATTCTACTTGAAAACTAGATACATAATGGAAAAAGGATGCAGAATATTTGTTGAGAAGAAGGAAGGCTTCCGTGTTGAAGCGGAGAGCCTGCTGGCACAGTTCAATGAGAATCTTTCAATGAAACTGAAGAGCCTGAGGTTGTTGAACGTATATGACCTTTTCGGTTTTACTGATGAGCTGGTGGAGAAATGCCGCTATTCAGTTTTCGGAGAAAGGGTTACGGACAATGTGTTCGACATAGTTCCTTCAATGGAAAAATATATTGCTGTGGAGTTCATCCCAGGTCAGTTTGACCAGAGGGCGTCATCTGCGGTGGACTGTGTGCATCTGATTGATCCGGCAGCCAATGTTGAAATAAAGAGTTCCAGACTTCTTATCTTTGATTCAAGCGTGAGCGAAAAACAACTTGATTCAATAAGGCACTATTTCATAAATCCGGTGGAATGCCGCGAGAAGAATCTGGACATTCTTTCCCTGGCCGAAAAAGCGGACGTGAAGCCAATGGAGGACCTGAGCGGTTTCATCAATATGGGGCGTCCGCAGTATCAGGCATTCTGCAAGAGCCATGGTCTTGCAATGAATGCGGATGATTTGGGAGAAGTAGTGAATTATTTCAAGAAAGAAGGCAGGGATCCTCTGGAAACGGAACTCAGGATTCTTGACACATATTGGAGCGACCATTGCCGCCACACTACTTTCACCACGAATCTCACCGAAATCACAATAGATGATTCTTTCATAAAGGATGAGATAGAAAGCACCATAGGGCGTTTCCACGATATCAGAAAAGAACTTGGTCGTGAGCACAAGAGCCTTTGCCTCATGGAACTGGCAACAATAGGAGCACGTTATCTCAGTTCCATTGGCAAATTGGATGATATGGAGCGCAGTGAGGAGAACAATGCCTGCAGCATATTCATAAATGTTGACGTTGACGGTCAGGACGAGAAATGGTTGCTTCAGTTCAAGAACGAGACTCATAATCATCCAACCGAGATTGAACCGTTCGGAGGTGCATCAACCTGTCTGGGAGGTGCAATCAGGGATCCTCTTTCCGGCAGGGCATACGTTTATCAGGCAATGCGCGTTACCGGAGCAGGTGACATTACTATGAGCATTGATAAAACCCTTTCAGGGAAACTTCCTCAAAGTATAATCAGCCGGAAGGCAGCCGGCGGCTATTCAAGTTATGGTAATCAGATAGGCCTTGCTACCACTTGCGTACGTGAGATTTTTGACGATGGATATGTGGCAAAGAGAATGGAGGTGGGTGCGGTTGTAGCAGCTGTAAAAGCTGAGAATGTAAGGCGCGAAACACCTGCACCGGGTGATGTTATACTGCTTCTAGGAGGAAGGACAGGACGTGACGGCATTGGCGG
The DNA here is from genome assembly GCA_045599845.1 of Candidatus Egerieisoma sp. Classification (GTDB taxonomy): domain Bacteria; phylum Bacteroidota; class Bacteroidia; order Bacteroidales; family UBA932; genus Egerieousia. Next base: position 7,441 of record JAZRWT010000095.1, read on the forward strand.
TGCAACCGGTGCTTCAAAGGAACACACCGAGAGTTCGCTTGAAACTTGCGGAAGTGAGGTTCAGAAAGGCAATGCTCCGGTTGAGAGACAGTTGCAGAGACTTTTCCGCAGGGCTGAGGTTACACGTCTGATCAAGAAATCGAATGATTTCGGGGCCGGAGGAGTAAGTGTTGCAATAGGTGAACTGGCAGATGGTCTTGATATACGTCTTGACAAGGTTCCTGTAAAATATTCCGGACTTAACTCCACTGAACTTGCAATAAGCGAATCACAGGAGAGAATGGCCGTTGTTGTGGAGGCAAAGGACAGAGAGCAGTTCGAATCCTATTGCAATGCAGACAATGTTGAGGTTACTTACGTGGCGGACGTTACTTCCACTGGCCGTATGAGAATATTCAACGGAGATAAACTCGTATGTGACCTGAGCAGGGAATTCATAGACAGCGCTGGAGCAAAGCATTATTCAAAGGCCGCAATATCGGCCGTTGAAAACAGGAATCCTTTTGCTAAGAAGGTTGAGGGCGCAGGTATTGAAGAAAAGATGAAGAATCTTCTTTGTGAGCCAAACGTTGCTTCGCAGAAAGGTCTTGTGGAAATGTTCGATTCAACTATTGGGCGTTCAACGGTTATTATGCCGTATGGTGGAGCAAAGCAAAGGAGCGAGGCTCAGGCATCGGTTCAGAAACTTCCTACGAACGGTTTCACCAATACCGCCAGCGTAATGACATTCGGCTACAACCCTCAGATTTCTAAATGGAGCCCTTATCACGGAGCCGCTTATGCAGTGGTCGAATCCTGCGCAAAGGCTGTGAGTACAGGTGCGGATTGGAGCGGAATGCGTTTTTCATATCAGGAGTATTTCGAGAGAATGACCGCAGACGAGCACAGCTGGGGCAAACCTCTGGGCGCGCTTCTGGGAGCTCTCAAGATGCAGTTGGAATTCGGCCTCCCATCAATTGGCGGCAAGGATTCAATGAGCGGTACATTCGAGCATCTCAACGTTCCGCCAACTCTCATAGCATTTGGAATCACAACGGAGAAGGTTGGCAACATAATCAGCCCTGAGTTCAAGAAGGCAGGCAATTACGTTTACGTAATACGCCACAAGGCATTGGCCAACCATATGCCTGATACTGAAATGCTCAAATGCAATTGGGATTTCACACGCAGCCAGATTCTCCAGAAGAACATAGTTTCAGCATGGTCTGTAAGTTTCGGCGGTGTGGCTGAAGGACTGGCAAAGATGGCTTTCGGCAACGGCATTGGAGCAAGAGTATATGCTCCTGAAAGCGAGCTGTTCAATATGGAGTACGGTTCGTTCATAGTAGAGAGCGTTTCACCGCTTGGATATGAGAATGCGGTACTTCTCGGCCGCACAATTCCTGAGGCGGTTCTTGAAATCAACGATGTTCCAATGGAACTAGATGCTCTGTACAGCTGCAATCTCAGCAGATATGAGAATGTTTACCCATCGGCAGTGGAAGCAAAATTCAAGGGAAGGCTCGAGGATTTGAAGGTTGAGGCTGTTTCTGGTGCTGCAGAAAATCTGAAATACCGTTTCGAGGCGGTTGAGCATCCTGTAGTCTGTCTGCCTGTCTTCCCTGGCAGCAACTGCGACTACGATACCGCAAAGGCTCTGCGCAAGGCCGGTGCCCGGGTGAACACCTTCATTTTCAGGAATCTCACCGGGCAGGACGTGCTCGATTCAATTGACGAGCTGGCACAGCAGATAGAGAAGAGCCACATACTTGC
>JAZRWT010000096.1:0-3016 GCA_045599845.1 Candidatus Egerieisoma sp.
TGATAAATATTGACAGTCTCACGGCAAAGGACGCAATGACTCCACGGGTTGTTGCAGCAATCGCCCCTGAATCCATGAGCATCAGGAAGTTCTACAAGGACCGCCGTTTCATGCATCACAGCAGGATTCCAGTATTTGCAGACAATGATGAATACATAACAGGCTATATTCTGAGAATGGATGCTCTCCAGCTCATGGCGGAAGACAAATTCGATCTGACTTTGGGCGATATACGCCGTGATATTGAAAGCTACCCGGAAAACACCCGGATAGAGCAGATCTGGGACAAGATGCTTGCCACAAAAGAGCAGATTGCCGTAATAATAAACGAATACGGTTCGTTCCAAGGCATTATTTCAATGGAAGACATCATAGAAACCATATTGGGGGATGAAATAGTTGATGAACGTGACGTTGTTGTTGACATGCAGCAGCTTGCAAAAGAGAAATGGAAATCAAGGAAAAAACTGAATAAACAATGAAAGCAACCAGAATCGTTAAAATCAGCCTTTTATCTCTGACAGGCCTGATTGTTATCCTCATTGCGGCAGTTGCCTTCATCTGGAAAGGTGAAATAGCCAGCTTGAGAACCTTGATCAGTGCCAACGGCAATGAATATCTCTATTATATGGAGTACAAGGCTGATTATGACCTTGACGATGTAATTGAACACAACGTTGCAAGCAACAAGGACCTGCTCAACTACATAATGGGCAGGATTGGCAAAGGACTTCCATTAAAGATGTCAAGCACAAAGGTTGTTCCAGAGAATGAGCAGGGGGTCTTCAACTGTACAAGTTTCCAGGTACGGAACGCCATTGGCGATGGATGGCTTTACGGACGCAACTATGACTTCAACAAAAACCCAACTCTTGTAACATTATCTCATCCTAAGAAAGGCTATGCTTCAATTGCAACAAGCGATATGTCACATTTCGGTTTCGGGCTTGACAAGATTCCTGATTCATTCATATCCAAACTTTCATGTCTTGCAGCCATATATGCTCCTATGGACGGAATAAACGAAAAAGGACTCTGCACCTCCATCATGGCCATTCCCAACCAGCCCGCACAGCAGGATACGCATGAACATAAAATAGGCACGAGCATTCTCATGCGTCTGTTCCTTGACCGTTGTGCAACTGTTGACCAAGCAATAGAACTGGTGAACAGCTATGATGTATGTCACGATGTTAGCGTTGCATCAGGTTATCATTACATGGTTGCGGATGCTCAGGGAAACTGTGCGGTAATTGAATTCGACAAGGATGACAATTGGAAAACATTCATTGTACGCAAGGATGCGGACAGCACCCGGATGGTTGTAACCAACCACCTTCTAAGCCCAAAATTCTACACTGAAATACCGGACAAATCAGTTGGCAACGTGAACAGCCTGAGCTGGTGGAGATACGAGCACGTGAACAACTACCTTCAGGAACGTGACAACAAAGTTACCATGCACGATGCCCAGGTATGCCTGTATCAGGTACTCTGGAAAGACCTGCTCTGTGACGATGGCTTCCTTGAAGACACCCAGTATTCAAATGTTTACGACCAGAGTGCCCTGAAACTCTACCTGCGTAACTGGAACGCTTTCTCACACACTTACATCTTCTCCCTGAAATAAAGGATATCATTCGGATAAACCTTCGCAAGCCATTAGTTCATGGCTTAAAAGGAACTTACAGAAGGCCTGCGGAGATTGAGCAATTAAATCTTCCTTGCACCGTCTGAGATTTTAACATTATAAATTTTCGGTTCATGGCCGAATTCAGCAGCAAAGAGTTCGCTTGCCCTGGCTATGAAACCTTCACGCAATTCATCCTTGACAAGGTTTATTGTGCAGCCGCCGAAACCACCGCCCATGACCCTTGAACCTGTGACACCGCTTCTTCGTGCCAAAGAGTTCAGAAAATCAAGTTCCCGGCAGCTCACTTCGTACATTCTGCTCATGCCAAAGTGTGTCTGATACATCATTTCGCCAACTATCTCCCACTGAGCGTCAATCTTTTTGCACAATTCCTCCTGCGCGCTGCCGCTTGTGCTGCGTTCCGCTTCCAAGTATGCAATCACGTTCAAGGAATTGCAAACGTCGAGCACCCGCTGGACTTCACCTATTACATATTCAGCCCTGAGAAAATCCTCACGGGAAATATCCTGCCTCACTTCATCAAGCCAAATGCGCATGGCATCTGAAAGGAACTCCACTTCAGGATGATTCCTGCGTATAGCGGCAGCAGCCCTTTCGCAGCTCTGTCTGCGGGCGTTATAAGCGCTTGAAGCAAGTTCGTGCTTTACACAGGTATCAACCAGCACCAGAGAATACCCTTTTGGGTTGAACGGGAAATAATCATATTCGCCTGTCTTGCAATTCAGACGTATGAGATTCCCATCACGTCCGAAGCAGGAGGCGAACTGATCCATGATTCCGCACATCACACCGCAATAGTTATGTTCCGTGCTCTGCCCTATGCGTGCAAGTTCAAATGTATCAATCCCATTGTGGAACAAATCATTTATGGCAAAAGCAAAGCAACTCTCAAGCGCCGCTGAAGATGAAAGCCCTGCTCCCAGCGGAACATCTCCCGCAAAAACCGCGTCAAAAGGTTCAACCCTGCCCCCACGCTTGAGCGTTTCCATGCACACACCAAAAATATACCTTGCCCACTGGGCCGATGGTATATCTTCTTCGTTCAGAGCGAATTCACAAGTTTGAGCATAATCAATGGAGTACAGACGCACCTTGGGTCCGTTATTGATTCGTATCATTGCCATTATCCCCTTGTCAATGGCGCCAGGAAAAACATAACCTCCGTTATAATCGGTATGCTCCCCTATCAGGTTTATCCTGCCCGGTGCGGCATAAAGACTGCCGCCATCCCCGAACAACTCCCTGAACTTTCTCTGAATCACTTCTTTCATTTTCTCATAGTTTCTTCCACCTCGGAGATTGTGATTGGCAGCCTCTTTTCGCCAAGCAACCTGCTTCCGGTAGCTGTAATGAGCACATCAT
>JAZRWT010000097.1:0-8809 GCA_045599845.1 Candidatus Egerieisoma sp.
TCGAAAGGAACCCTGTCCCTTATGAATTCCGGATTGCGGCCATTTATCTTGTTCACCTTTACAAGAGGGAAGTATTTGTCTCCCTCCTTTGGCGGACGTATTTCTCCGAACACTGTATCACCCGTCTTAAGGCCATACAATTTAATCTGTGAAACAGACACGTATATATCGTCCGGGCTGTTCAGATAATTGTAATCGCTCGAGCGCAGGAAACCATATCCATCCGGCATAACCTCCAGCACACCATGGGCTTCCACCACACCCTCGAACTCAATCTTCACCTTCTTAGGCTCCTGCTCCTTCTGCTCAGCCTCATCCGCCTTTTTCTCTTCCACCGGCGATAGTTCATTCTCATATCCTGCAGGCTGCACTTCATTTTCCACCTGCGATGGAGCCTGTTCCACCTGCGCAGCTTCAGTCACAGCCTCAGGCTTTGGCTCTTTCTTGAACTGTTTCCTGTTTTTATTCCGCTCCTCCGTCCTCTTCTGATTGAGAGGTGTACCCGGTTCTTCAGCAACGGTACTGACATTGGCATCATTGAGAGCTGCTGCTTCCTGTGTATCTGCAGTTCTGCTGCCATAATCACGTCCTTTGCCTTTCTTTGCATTGTTTGAACGTTTGTTGCCCGTCTGGAACTTTTCACCGTCTGCCTTAACATTCGTTTCAACGGCAACAGTGTCAGGCAATTCAGCAACAGTTTCTTCAACAGCCGGCTTCTGCTTTTGCGCTCCGGCAGCTTCTGCTGGAGCATTGTTCTGAACACCGCTCAAGCTTTCACTATTATTAACGGCCGTGCTCTCCTTTGATGGATGTTCTCCAACGGCAACACGTTCCACCCTCCTGATTCTCTCCCTGATGCGCTTCCTTGGTTCGCCGGCAACAGGTGCGTCCTTTGCTTCCGGCTTGCTTGCATTCTCTGTTTCAGGCTTGTCCTGAATGTTTGCATTGTTTTCAGAACCTGAATTTTCAGAATTTTCCACCTTGTTCTCTGCGCCTGCATTCCTGGCCTTTCTTGCAAGGTTTTCTCTCTTCTCTCTTACCGTCTTCTCCTTTTTTGTAGGAATGGCGGCTCCCCTTATTGCCTGCTCATCAAGAATCCTGTACACAAGATCCTGATGTGACAAAGATTTAACCTTAGTTAGCTGCATCTGCGCAGCAATGTCAAGAAGCTCCTCCTGGCTCATCTGACTAAGTTGCATTATGTCGTACATATATTGATATTGTTTTGTCCTGAACAACGGACAATTGATTTTCCAGATATAACAAATGAATCCGCAATTGAGCCCGATTGGCTCAATTCATGGCACAAATATACGTCAAAGCGCCTGATTTTCCAAATCCACACAAAATATGAATAATATCTATATAATATTGGAAATTATTTTTCATATTTGGAAATTATTTTTAATTTTGCAGTATGAGAATACTAGCGCACAACACCTTGATAGCATTTTACAGGAGGTATGTGGATTCAGAGACCGCTATTGAGGATTGGTACCATAAAACATTGAAATCCACATGGAAGAATTTCTCTGATTTAAAAAAGACTTTCAATTCTGCGGATTCCATAGGGAACCAAAGATATGTTTTCAATATTAAAGGGAATAAATATCGCATTGTTGCCATTGTGAAATTCCAGATTGGAATGGTGTACATCCGCTTCATAGGCGCTCACAGTGAATACAATAGTATTACTGACATAAAGAATATATAGTTATGACAAAAATAAACAGCAAGGAACAATACGATTCTATAATGGCAAGAATTGAGGAACTGCTTCCTCTTGTAGATGATAATACCCCGGCAACAGATAAAAATTGCGTTGAACTTGAATTATTATCAAATCTGGCAGCCGATTGTGAAGATGAATTTTTCCCTATCAGAAAACCATCGCTCCAGGAAACTTTGAAGCTCAGATTAGCCGAAATGAGCCTTTCTCAAAAGGATGCGGCAAAGAAAATAGGAATTTCAACCGCAAGACTATGCGATATCATCAACGGGAAAAGGGAACCTACGCTGGTCACTGCCAGAAAGATTGCAACAAACTTCAATATAGATTCAGATATAGTTCTAGGTATTATTTGAAGAACTTTGGGTCCGCCTGCTTTCCCAATTCAACGTTTGTGAAAGTATATTCAGTGTAATTGTTGCCCTTGCCGTTCATACGCAGGGATTTGAGTCCAGGGGTTCCTGCATTCACGGTAATCACAAAAGAAGAGAAGATCCTGCTCACGCGTGAACCGCCCTTCTTTTTCGGGCCCTTAGCGCCGTTGGCTGCCGCATCAGCGGCCGGAGCATCCTGCTTGGGAGTTATTGTAATTACAACATCAGAGCCGGACTTCTCCATCTTCACATTTTCCAGACTTGCGAAATCGGTCTTTGCGCCTCCACAGATAACACTCTCAAGAACTGCCTGGAATGTAGCGAACTGTGCATCGGCGGAACTGTTCGTGATATGTCTGTTACCGTTCACAGTCATTGTGAAAACGCCTGCGTTCATAATAAGCTGATCAGTGCAATCATTGAACGTGATGCAGATTTTATCAGGAGCGGCAATGTACATGTCACCGTATGTTATTTCATCCTTGGCAACGGCAGCCTTGTGGTTTGTCTTCACTGCAATGGCACTCACGCCGTTCTGGTTCTTATATTTTGCCACACATTTTGAAAAATCTGCAACTGAAGCATTCTGTGCAATTGCGCAGAAAGAAAACAATGATATGATAAGTGAAAAAGCGAAACGTTTCATTTGATGTTGATTTTGTTGTGAAAGTGCAAATTTAATTATTCCTCGTTAATCATATCCCAGACCTTTTCCTTGCCCAGAATTTCCGCACAGGTGAAAAGTGAGGTCATGGTAACGCCATGAAGACCGTGGAGCATAAGGCTCTGACCTGTCATGAGCAGATTAGGTATAGGTGTCTTTGGTGAGAGAACGGTTAGCATAGGAGCCTTGAAATCCTTCTTTATGCCGTATGCGCAACCGTTCGGTGAAAGATTGTAATCCCTGTAGGAAAGCGGCGTGCTGGTATATATCTCAGCAATTGAGCTTCTCAGATCCGGCAGGAACTGCTCTGCAAGTTCAATGCACCCGTTGGTGAATCTCTTCTTTAACGAAAGATACTCCTTTCCCCTGTTCCCCACACTGGTATTTTCCCATTCCTTGAGCAGTTCCCAAGGCATGGGTGTAAGAAGTTCCAGATGCGTTGTCCATTCATCCAGCACATTGCCGCCCGAGGACGTTTTCCTGTATTCAGGTCTGCAGCATACAAGAACTCCGTTCATCATATAATCGTAGTTCTGCATGTCCCAAACGTACTCATCCCTGTAAATGAACTGGTTGAAGTTGAAATACCTTATGGATTTAGGTTTGAGCCTTATTGAGGCGGTGAACATTCCAACGGAATTTTCAAGAGAAGCTATGCGCCTTTTATAAATGTTCTTCATGAGCACGCTTGAACTTACCATTGAGCAGGTAACAGCCGGATGTGCATCGCTTATGAAAACATCGGCAGAAAATCTTTCGCCATCAGCGGATACGGCCTCGGTGATTCTACCATCGAGTTCCACCAATTCCGTTACCTCCGTATCACACTGGACCTTGCCTCCATAATATTCTATTTTCCTTACAAGCGCTTCCACAAGCATGTTCCCATCACCGCATAATCTCCAGCTGCTCTGAATGAAGCCGCTGTTGCCGTGGATGAAGGTGAACAAAGGAAGGGTTTCCTTATCCAGATCCATCTTGAGTGAGGTACCGGCAAGCACTTCTATAAGAAGAGGATCGGAAAAATTCTTGCAGAGATAATCGTAAGCTCCGGTAGAGAACTGCTCGTCAAAAAGATGCTTGGAAATCTCATCTTCCTCTTCACCATCGCCCAGTGGGATAAGTGAATCAAGCTGGTGCTCATCACTGTCTTTCAAAAGTTTGGCGTATGCTTCAAGGGCCTTGCGCTGGGAAGGGAACTCTGCTGCAAGAGTGTCTGTGAAGTCATCGTAACCCTGTGAAAAGCAGAAAGTCCTATCTCCAATGGTAATCCTGTCAAAGCCGTGCTCGTCAAGTTTCACCCAAGGGAGTTCAAGGAGCCCGAGGGCCTTGAAGGCTCCGTACAGCGATTGTCCTTCTCCCAGGCCGCCTACGTAATGAAGTCCTGTGTCATAATAGCTGTCCCTGCGTTTGTAGCTTTGCATGCAACCGCCCGGCTGCTTCTGCCTCTCAAGTACAAGCACGCTCTTGCCGCACCTTGCAAGCAGGACGCCGCACTCAAGACCGCCAAGTCCGGAACCTATTATGACCACATCGTATTTCATTTACTTCTTTCTGTTCATCCAGCGGAATACTGCCGGCTGCATGACGTATGAAAATGCAACTGCAGATATCATGCCAACCAATGTTGCAAAGCAAACGGATTGAATAGCCGGATGTTTTGCAAGAATCATTGAGCCAACCGTTACAATCAGTATGAACGCACTGAAGAAGATTGCGCATTTGTGATATTTGAGCAGTTCAGCATTCTCGCTGCCGCCAATCAGACCGTTCATCACAAATATACTGTAATCAACGCCAATACCAAAGATAAATGTTGATATTATGATATTTATGAGGTTGAACTGCATATTGAAAGCGGCCATTGCACCGAGCACTATGAGCCAGCTCAAAAGTATAGGGGCAAATCCAAGGATTGTATGCTTCACATTGAACTTGAAACTGAGCAGGAGCACAACGAACACAAAGAGCATTGAAACCCACTGGAGTATGTTGAAATCACTGTTCAACTGTGCAAGGGTTCCGCTGGTATAGTAGAAAGTGTCAAGAACGAGCAGCTCAGGCTCATTTGCTATAGCGTTGCATACTCTGTAATAATTATCCAGACTGCCGTTCTCCTCCGGAGCACACGTAACCTGTGTAAAACATAGGAACTTGCCATCGTAAGTCTCCTCCATAAGTGTTGACTGGAGACCGGACGGTATCATTTCCTCCTCATACAAGGCACTTGCTTCATAATCAGCCACGGCGCTTTCGAAAAACGCCTCGAAGCCCTCAGGAGAGAGCCCTGCCGCAGGCGCAGTTGAATTGATAAGTCCGCGCACCTTTGCCAGCCTTCCCTCAGTCCAGAAATTCTTCCAGGCCTCAATTCTCTCCTCCTGCCTTGAAAGAGGTACAAACAAGGCATCTGTATGGGTATAGGACTCTATCAGGCCAAGGTTCTGAAGTGAATCCAACATGGACGATAGTTTGGTAAAATTCTCTATGGCCTCCTCCATTGTTTCTCCCTGGCTTGCAAAATACTCACTCCTGAGAGTCTGAGCGGTCTTGCTCTTGAGCAAATTCTCCGAATAAGTGACATTCGGTGCCAGATACCCAAGATGGCGCATATCGGAATCAAAGAGAATACCTTTTGCTATATAGAAGGCTATGCATACGGCAGCAACTACAAGCATGCTTATCTTCAGGGGCACGTTCCTGTCGAACGGGCGCCTGTTTATCCTGTCAATCAAATCAAAGGCCCTCCTGTTGATTTTCGGCTTTTCCATGAACAGAAGATGCGGCAGATAAACGAGTGAGAACACCGTTGCGCCAACAATTGCTATAGCGGCAAAAAGGCCGAAATCCTGAAGCAGGTCAGTTTTTATGAAGATAAGGCCCATGAATGAACCTATGGTTGTGATGCAACCCAGACTTACCGGCTTAACCTGATCCTTGAGCAATTGTTCAGGGTCATGCACATATTTGCTGTGAACCATGACATGGAGCACATAACTCATTGCCACTCCAAGGACTATTGCACCTATTCCCAATGCCAGCAAGGAGAACTGCCCTTTCAGAAGATACATGACGGCCATTCCAAGCAGTGCGCCGAAACCTACAGGCAGCACCAGCAGCGGCAGAGTGCTCCATGAGCGCATGCAGAACATAAGGAAGAGCACAACAAGCACCAGAGAACCTATCACTGTCTTAATAAGGTCCGCCTTTATGGTAGAGGAATTGTAATATCCGTCTGCAGGTGAACCGTGGTAGCATATCTTCACCTGAGGATACTCCTTCTGGAAGGAATCTATGAGCGAATTGATTTTCTGGAACAGGCTCGAACCCTCTCCTGTGTTTGTTGAAGAAAATCGTGGAGTAAGGAAAGCAATGCAAACGCTTGAATCCGGAACAAAGAAATGTGAATCCACAATTGAGAATCCACCGCCGGTGCCCTCCAGCAAGGGAGCCATTTGCGAAGCAAGGACATTCCTCATGCCTATTGGGTCCATTTCTATGAGCTGTGGGAAACTCTCCCCTACCATTGTTCCGAAATCCTCCATGTTCCTTTCCATCTGTACTTTCATGTTTGATTCAGTGAGCAGAGTATCAAAGCCTCTGTAGGCTGAAGTATCTATGAAAGAAGGAAGATGTGATGTAACGTAGTCAACTCCATCGAACATGATTTCCTCAGGAATGGAATTCATGATATCATGTATGAGGCCTGTTGAATCGCTTTCTCCAACCATGAGCGAGTCCACGAATTCGTCGCAAACCTGGCTGAGAAGTTCAACATCCGCCCCGTCCTTTCCTTCGAAGAGTATGAACGTCTTGTCCTTTATTCTCAAGGAAGCGAATGCAAGCTTTATGCTGCCGTCTTCGTTCCTGGAAGAAGGCATAAGCTTGTTGATATCTTCTTCCAGATGTATCTGTGCGGCAACAAGGCCGCATATTACAAAAAGCAAAACCATCGAAAGCCACATAAGGCTACGATGGCGTGCAAAGAATCTGTAGAGTTTTATGTATAATTCAGTCATATATCATGTGTCCCTTGAATTCCACGTATGTCCTTGAACTGTCATAAATGCTTGCCTGCACCACCATACCTTCTTCATCCGGAGCAAGGCAGACTTTAACGTTTATCCTCACATTCAATCCAGCGTTTGTCTGCGAACCGGCACTTTCAGCGTTCACAGGAGTGAGCAATGAAGTGAACCTGCACTGTTTTACAGAATCAATACGCAAGGACTTGCCGGAAAGTATCTCCGCGCATTCCTTTATCGTTTCAATATTGAAAACGCCGGGACATACAGGATTACCTGGAAAATGGCCTTCGTAAACGCTGCATTCAGGCAGCAGTTCAATGCAGAAAACAGCATTGGAACAGTCTGTTTTCTGAATGTCAACTATTTTGAAAAAATCATTCTCAATATGCATGGTGGAAATTTACTTGTTTATGAAAATTTTCATTTTTGTTTCAGCAAGCAATTCTTCCCCGCTCATCACTTTTCCTGTAATAAGTGTTACACCAGCCACTTCCGGACCGTTCTCTATTGTGGTACGAAGCAGTTCGCCCGTTGCAGGTCTCCTGTAACAATGAAAATTCTTGACTTCCCCTATGAAACCCAATGGAGGTTCAGTAGCACCGGCTTCAACAGCCCTGTGCCCTGCAACTGCCGAAGCGCACTGCGCTATATGCTCTATGAGGCCTGGTTCAGCCATACGGCCGTCAGGCTCAATGAAACAATTGTCAGCCCTCAACAGGAGCTGACAATGTGCCTCGTTGCCATTGACTTCCAAAAGTTCATCCACCAGTTTTACAGGATATCGCTGCGGAATAAGCCTTTCAATTTCCATAGAAGGACAAACTTGAATGAAATTATTTCAGACGTGACTCTATATAGTCATAGAGGTCATTGAAAGTCTTGACCTTTGGAAGGTCCTCAACAGGAATGTTGATATCGTATGTCTGCTGTATAAGAGCAATCAAATCAACGAAACTCAAGCTGTCAAGATTCAAAGTTTCTTTGAGTTTGGCTTCAGGGAGAAGTGTGTTCTGTTCAACTTCGAACTCCTCTGCCAAAATCTCGTTTACCTTTGCGATAATTTCTTCACGTTCCATATTTCTTAACTTTAAAATATTGTCTATAAGTTTTTAACTATGAGGGAACTGTTCGTTCCGCCGAATCCGAATGAATTTGAGAGGAACATATCAAAATGCCGTTCTATTGTGTTTGGAACAACATTTATGCAGGCTGTATCCTCGTCCGGATTCTCAAAATTGATATTGCCGGCAATGAAACCGTTCTTCATCATGAGAATCGAGTATATTATCTCACTTGCTCCGGCCATCCACATTTCGTGACCTGTCTGGCTCTTTGTAGAAGTCACAGGTGCCTTGTAGTCTCCGAACACTTTGGCAATTGCCAAAGCCTCACGTCCATCGCCTGCGTGGGATGATGTGGCGTGGGCGTTTATGTAACCTATCTGGTGAATGTCTATACCTCCGTTCAGCAGGCAGAGTTCAAGAGAACGTGCAGGGCCTGCCACATTTGGTGTGCTTATATGGTCCCCATTTCCTGAGAAACCCCAGCTTACTATTTCCGCAATGATATGGGCGCCACGCTTTACAGCATGCTCGTAACTCTCAAGGATAACTGTTGCCGCTCCGCCTCCTGGAACCAGACCGTCACGGTCCCTGTCAAAAGGACGGCAGGCCTTTGTAGGTGCATCCTCCCTTGTAGAGAAAGCCTGAATGGCATCAAAGGAAGCAACGCTGTACATGTTCGCCTCCTGTGCTCCACCGCATACAACGCATTCCTGCAGCCCGTTTCTGATGAGCAATGAAGCCATTCCTATTGAATGTGAACCGGAAGCGCATGCGCCGGAAGCTGTGAGATTTATACCTTTCAGCTTGAACAGACAGGCCAGATTCATGGTAACCGTTGAGTTCATTGACTGGAATATTGCGCCGCTTCCACAAGCCGATGTTGATTTGTACTGGCGGAACTTGCCAAGTGCGTTCATTGTTGCCTCGGCTACAGAATCATTGCCATATATGAT
>JAZRWT010000098.1:0-3327 GCA_045599845.1 Candidatus Egerieisoma sp.
TATGCTGCTTCCCATCTGCCTTTAAATGCGAATATAACACTTCGGCTGGTAATTGGACGTAGTTCAACAGAATTGAGGTGACTTGATATTCTGGCCAATGTTGGTTATCTTTGCACTATGATTAGAGCGTATGAAGTGGCAGGTCACGTTTTTCACCTGAAATTGTCTGATACATCGGTTCTGTGGGCTCATTTAGGCCAGTACGGACCTTTTGAAACTAAAGTTTCAGAACATCCTGTTTTCACACTTGAACTCAACCAGCAGATGGAGCAGGAGCGCTTTGAGCGTATTTATTATCCGGAGCCCGAAAAGGATGAAACTGTAATAAATCTTTACCGAAGGGAAGATGTTCTGTGGATGGAAATGGCATTGTCCACAGAGCATCCAGTAATCGGATGGCTGCGGACTGACTCAAGTTTCAAGTCCGCTTCCTTGCGCATTCTGAGCAAACGCATACAGGATGCCGTATTCTGCCTGAACAATTCGCTGATGGTAATGTTCGCCTTCAGCACTGCTGCCTTTCATACTCTTGAGATGCACGCATCTGTCATCATGAATCAAGGCAAAGGGTATCTCTTCCTTGCCAGCAGCGGAACAGGGAAAAGCACCCACAGCCAGCAATGGCTCAAATGCATTCCCGGCAGTGAACTGCTCAATGATGACAACCCCATTGTAAGAATATGGCCTGATGGCAGCATAATTGTTTACGGTTCTCCATGGAGCGGTAAAACTCCTTGCTATAAAAACAAACAATGTCCTGTTGGCGCTTTTGTCCGTATCAGACGCTGCCTTGAGAATAAAATTACAAAACTTAATGTCTTTGAGTCCTATTCTCTCATATATTCATCCTGTTCAGGCCTGAAACTGGATTCCAACATGGGGGATGACATTCATGAATCCATTGCTTCCGCTGTTTCAGGTGTTCCGTCATTTGTGCTTGATTGCCGTCCTGATGAAGACGCGGCCAGGGTATGCCATGCAGGAGTAAGTTAGTATGGAAAGTAGAATGATAATATCAAATGAGACATTGTTGCCTGAAGTGGCTGATTTGCTTGCTGAAGGCTACTCAGTAGTGCTCATGACAAAAGGAAACAGCATGCTGCCTTTCATAATAGGGGACCGGGACAGTGTTGAAATGCTTGCAAAGAAGAAGTATGAAACAGGAGATATTGTCTTTGCAAAAACATCCGGCTCCAATTGGGTTCTGCACAGGATAAAGACCATTTCTTCAGAAAAGGTGATTCTCAAGGGCGACGGCAATCTGTGCGGTACCGAAAGATGCACTCCGGCAGACGTGGCTGGTTCCGTGCGCTTCATTATCAAAAGAAAAGGCAGGAAGGTGGATGTGAATTCAGCCTCCTTCCTCCGCATGAGCAAGTGCTGGAACAGCTTGCCTGCAATTGTGCAAAGATATTTTTTAGGTTTTTACAGAAGAATAACGAAGATATTATGAAAACTTTATCAGGATTCAAGCTCAGATCTCTATGTAATGAGTATATAATTACGGCAGATTCCCCATCGCAAGTGAATTTCAATAAGATGATAGCATTGAACTCCACGGCTGCTTTTCTTTGGAAGTCGGTTTGTGGCAAGGAATTCACTCCTCAGACCATGGCTGCTTTGCTGGAGGAGGAGTATGATGTGGACCATGAGACTGCGCTCAAGGATTCCCAGGCTATTGCTGCAAAATGGATAGAAATAGGCTTGGCTGAAGAATAAATGCAGAATTTCAGAACTTGTCTTGGATCTCTGGCCAGGGAAACACGGCCTGTAAGTTGGAAAATCCTGATTTCCGTTCTTATAGGAACGTTGCGCGTTGCAGCAAGCCTGGCTTTTGTGTGGATAAGCAAAAGGGTTGTTGACATTGCTACAGGACGTCTTGATGAGCCTTTGGATAGCAATGTCATGACTATGGCCCTTATCATGCTGGCGCAGATATCGTTCATAGTTGCATTGCATTATTGGGAAGAATTCATTCAGATAAAGTATGCCAATCATCTTCGCTCTCATTTTTTCAGGTGCGTGATGCAGAGCACTTGGACCGGGAAAGACAAATTCCACAGTGGAGATACGGTGAACCGCATAATAGGAGATATCAATGAAATTGCGCAGTTTGTGTGCGTGAATCTTCCTCAGTGCGCAGTAACTCTTCTTCAAATGATTGCCGCAACGTTCTTTCTATACAAGCTTTCACCTTCCCTTATGTGGGTGCTGCTTCTGGTCATGCCCGTTGCTATTCTGGCAAGCAGATTCTTTTTCAGGACGATGCGCAGGCTTACAGGTGAAATCAGGGCTCAGGACAGCGCAATTCAGGGACATATCCAGGAAAATATTCTGCACAGGACTATAGTCAGGACACTGGGAGCTACACCTGTAGTAACGGGGAAACTTTCCCAAATGCAGTCCATATTGCAGGAAAAGAGTGTGCGCAGACTCGGTTTCGGCGCATTTTCCCGCCTTTTCATGCACTTGGGTTTCGCAACAGGTTATGCACTCGCTTTTTTCTGGGGAGTTTACGGTTTGCATGACGGAACTGTTACCTATGGCATTATGGTTGCTTTCCTTCAGCTAGTAGGGCAGATCCAGAGGCCTGTGGCAGATATAACAAGACATATTCCTGCTTTCATAATGGCACTGACTTCAGAAGAAAGGCTTATGGAACTGGATGCTCTTCCAAAGGAAATTCACGGTGAAGAAACGTTCATGAATTCAGTGCCGGGAATAAGGATAAAAAATCTTGCATTTACTTACGAAGGAAGCCTTGAGCCGGTAATCAAGGATTTCAGCTACGATTTCATACCAGGAAGCCTTACCGTGATTTCGGGGAAGACCGGTGCAGGCAAGAGCACACTAATCCGACTTATCCTTTCTTTGCTCAAACCGGACGGCGGTATCATAAGCGTATATGACAAAGATAAGGAGTACATCATGAATGGCAATATGCTTTGTAATTTCCGTTATGTTCCTCAAGGCAACACTCTTATGAGCGGAACCATAAGGCAGAACCTTCTTCTTGCCAAACCGGATGCAACGGATGAGGAACTTCGCAATGCCCTTCACCTTGCTGCGGCCGATTTTGTTATGGAGTTCCCTGCATCACTTGATACCTCCTGCGCTGAAGTAGGCGCTGGAATAAGTGAGGGGCAGGCACAGCGCATTGCCGTAGCCAGGGCACTTCTGCGTTCTGGAGGAATTCTTATTCTTGACGAGGCAACATCTTCACTTGATGAGAATACTGAACTGGAACTGCTTACCAATCTCAGCCTCCATTATCATGGTAACAAGACCATTATTTGCATAACACACAGGCCGGCGGCAAGGATGTTT
>JAZRWT010000099.1:0-3047 GCA_045599845.1 Candidatus Egerieisoma sp.
TGCTGATATTGCTGCCCGGTTAGGGAATGAAAAGTGAAATCAACGCTTTCGACCGGAACTTTGCCTCTGGAACACGTTCAGTTAACCGCAATCAAACTTTCTTGCGGAATTGAGGTTATTTTACTCCTATACCATGCTCAATACCAAATCAACAGGGGGTATTGAGCATATCACCACGGAAAACCCTTCTGATTATCAACAACTTATGTTTTCAACCATGCTCAATACCCCCTATATCCTTGCATTGAGCATGGCTGAACCTCAAAATATGACAATCATTCCTCGTCATCTGTGTAGAGGGCGGTAGGATACTCGCCCGTGAAGCACGCCTGGCAAGGATCCGCGCAGCCAAAGCAGGACTCGCGTGTGCTCTCAGGGCTGAGGAAGCCCAGGGAATCCGCACCTATTGCCTTGCAAGCCTCTTCCAGGTTCCTATGTGAACAAAGCAGTTCCTCAGGCGTTGAAGTATCAACTCCATAGAAACAAGGGTGCTTCATCATAGGGCTCGCAATCCTCACGTGAACTTCCTTGGCTCCGGCCTCTTTCAGCAATTTGACAATCTTCAATGAAGTTGTTCCTCGAACTATGGAATCATCAATCAAAGCTATCTTCTTTCCTTTCACCACGCTTGTTACAGGACAAAGTTTCATCTTCACGCCCATTTCACGCATTTCCTGAACCGGCTGAATGAATGTCCTGCCAACATACTTGTGCTTTATGAGACCCATCTCGTAAGGAATACCGCTTTCCTCACTGTAGCCCATGGCCGCACTCAAGCTGCTTTCAGGAACGCCAACAACGATATCGGCATCACAAGGCGCCTCCCTGTACAGCCTGCGCCCTGCCTCCTTACGGTAACTATGAACGTTGCATCCATCTATGTCACTGTCCGGACGTGCAAAATAAATATATTCCATTGCACACATCCTGTGTTTCTTGAAGCGGCTGTACTGTCTGGTCCTGAGTCCTTTGCCGTCTATGGTAATGATTTCACCCGGCTCAACGTCCCTTATGAACTCTGCTCCTATTATTTCAAAGGCACAGGATTCGCTGCTCACAACATAACCGTTCCCAAGACGGCCCAGTGCCAGAGGTTTGATTCCATATTTGTCACGGCAGGCATAAAGTCTGTTCTTGGTCATTATTATGAAAGCGAAACCGCCTTCCATCATATTCAGGGCAGACTGAATGTTGCCAATACGGTCCTCATCACGCTCCTTCTTAATAAGATGGGCAAGAATTTCGCTATCGGTAAGTGTATGGAATATATCTCCCCTTTTCTCAAGGTAATCCGCTATCTGTGCCGAGTTCACAAGGTTTCCGTCGTTCACTATGGCAAAATCTCCGGCCCTGTGATGGAAGAACTGAGGGCCAACGTTGTCAAGTCCGCCTTTTGAAACATTGGCATATCTCACCGAACCCAAACCTATGGTTCCTTCAAGTGGAGCAATGTTGCCGGGGTTGAACACTTCATTTACAAGTCCAAGTCCGCGATACCTGTGCGATACACCATCTTCCGAAAAAGTGACTATTCCGGCACCTTCCTGTCCTCTGTGCTGCATATTGTGCAATCCGTAAAAAACCACCGTTGAAGCGCCCTGCACTCCGTAAACACCAATTACACCCATTGTATTTTTACTGCTTAAGTTTCACAATGATAAATTATATACTACTGTGCTGCCTCCGTTATTTTTCCAGGACTTCGGCAAGACGCTCATACACTTCATGATAGGAAGCAACAACGTCGCTCAAATCCTTGAGAAATCTTGTCTTGTCAAGGATTTTTCCTGTGGTTTCGTCCCAAAGACGGCAGGTATCGGGGCTTATTTCGTCCGAAATGATTATTTCTCCATTGTCCGTTGCCCTTCCGAACTCGAGCTTTACGTCAACCAGTTCGATTCCGGCCTTATGAAAAGCTTCTGTAAGAATCCTGTTGGTCTTCTCTGCCGTTTGATATATGAAATCCAGTTCCTCCTTGTTCACCAGGCCCAGAAGCACGGCATGCTGGCCAGTGATAAGAGGATCGGCGAATTCGTCATTATTGTAATGAAGGTCAAAGAGCGGCTCTTGTGGAACTGTTCCTTCAGGAACGCCTATGCGGCTGACCAGCGTGCCTGACACTTTGTTGCGTACGGTAAGCGCAAGTGGAATGATGTTTATTTTCCGGCAAAGCATCTCCCTCCCGGAAGATTCAATGAAATGAGTATGTATTCCGTTGCTTTCCAATAGTTTGAAAAGCATTGCCGAAATCCTGCAGTTCACTTCACCCTTGCCTCTGAATATGGCTTTCTTTATATTGTTGTACCCAAGGGTCACATCCTTGAATTGGATGATTATCCTGTTGTCATTGTCGGTAGCAAAAACCTTCTTTTCCTTACCGTTGAAAACTATGTCTTTCTTTTCCATTGCTTTCTGAAATTATTCCATTGGTCACTGCTCACCTTTGAGATTTTCCGTTAACATCAATTGCATTTTCTGAAATACCTTACAGCATTGTCAAAGAGCGGCTGATAAAGATTGCCGGAAATGTTCTTGAAGTTGCCTTCTTCGTAACGTTCCGTATGGCCCATCTTGCCAAGAATATGGCCGTCCGGGCTCAGGATTCCCTCAATATCGTAGTAAGAACCATTAGGATTATCAACATATTGGAACGCAACCTGACCGTTCTGGAACAGTTTGCGGGCCATTTCTTCGTTCACCACGAATTTTCCCTCACCGTGGCTTATAGCAATGGTATGCTCCTGACCTGTTTCAAGGCCTGCAAGCCAAGGCGAGTTCACGCTGGCAACTTTTGTAGTGGTCATCTGGCTTATATGACGGTTTATGTCGTTTCGGAAAAGAGTTGGAGAATCCTCGCTCACGCAACCGAGCTTTCCGTATGGAAGCAGACCGCTCTTGACCAGTGCCTGGAAGCCGTTGCAGATTCCTATTATAAGACCATCGCGGTGCAGGAAATTCTCAATAGCCTTGCCAACCTTTTCATTGTTTATGACTGCGGCAATGAATTTTCCGCTTCCGTCAGGCTCGTCGCCGGATGAGAAGCCTCC
>JAZRWT010000100.1:0-3687 GCA_045599845.1 Candidatus Egerieisoma sp.
ATGGCGGATCTGGCGGCCTCGGTTTCAAGCCCGTGGGCCGGTGAACACATGACACTCTGTGTGCGCTGGTTATTGTATCTGAGCACAACAGGGTCCTCCCATTGAACGGAAATTCCTTCAGCCACATCCTTCACAGGATAGGTTGACAGCATGGCCTCCACTATTTCACCCATCTGAAGTGAACCTGAAGCGAACTTCAACTGAAGTTCCGGATCGGTGACCTTTGCTATGTTAGGCGTTACTGAAAAAACAGGCACGTTTTCCAGCTGGTCAATGTCCTTGCCCTCCTCCTCGGTGCATTTGAGATATACGGTGTTCTTGTGTAAACCCTCGTAGAATGTTCCAACAGGCATTCCGCCGGCTGCCGTAAGCATGCTCAAGGCAAGATCCTGACGTGTCACGCCCGCCCTTCTTGCAGAAGGCTGGTCATAATTCACTGAAAGATAAGGAACTTGCGGATCCCAATCGGTGGTTACAAGATCAACGTCAGGGTTTTCTTCCATAATCTTGCGCGCCTGAGCGGAAAGATCGTGAAGAACAGCAGGATCCGGTCCGCAGAACTCAATCTCTATAGGATAATTCTTGTACATGATATTGTACCTCTTGAGTTTGAGATAAGCGTCAGGGTATCTTGATGAAAGTTCCTTCTGTATCTCATCTATATTTTCAACCAATGCGTCAGGAGACTCGAAATCTATTATCAACTCTCCGTAGGACATTGATGGAAGAGGAACGCTCCGCACAAGATTGTATCTGGCAGGTGCGCCGCCTATTGAAGTTACAACCTTCTTTATTTCAGGTCTGGTATGCAGATATTCTTCAATTTCTGCAAGGTCCGCCATTATCTTCCTTGATGATGTTCCTTCCGGCATCTTGTATTCCATATAGAGCTGGTCATAAACCATGTCAGGGAAGAAACCGTGCTTGAGCAGATTGTAGCCCCATGCGCTGATTACCACCAATACAGCAGCAACAAAAATTGAAGCCCATCTGTTGCGCATTCCGAATGTAACCGCAGCCCTGAGCCAGTCATATATCTTTCCTTTATACAACTCATCTCCTGAATTTCCGGCCTCCGGATTTGCAGCCAGCTGCTCAGCCCTTTTCTGTGCCTCCAGTTTAGCTTTCTTACCCGGATGGTCAACAAGATAGGTCTTGCACATCAAAGGAACATGAACCAGAGCGAGAATCCAGCTCAATAGCAGTGAAACAGCCAGTACGACAAACAGGTCCCTGATATAGACTCCTGAGGTATCAGGTGAAAGATATACAGGGAAGAATGCCATGATACCTATGACAGTAGCTCCCAGCAGAGGCATTGCAGTTTTCTTGCCAATGTTGGTAAGGGCTTCCATTGTAGGTTTGCCGCGTTTCAAATCAACCAGAACACCGTCCACAATCACAATGGCATTGTCCACCAGCATACCCATTGCAAGGATGAATGCAGCAAGGGAAACTCGCTGCATAGTACCTCCTGTCATGCTCAGGAAAACAAAGGTGCTTACTACAATCACCACAAGGCTCATTCCTATGATAAGACTGCTTCGCAAGCCCATTGTAATCATAAGTATTGCAATAACTATAAGCACGGATTCAAGAAGGTTCTCCATGAAAGTTCCCAATGCGGAAGAGACAAGGGCCGGCTGGTTGAACACAGTGTCACATTCAACCCCCAGAGGAATTCTTGTACTCACGAGTTCCTTGACTTTCTCCTCAACAGCGGCACCCACTTTCACTATATCCGTGCCATCCTGTCCTGCAACTGCAAGGCCTACACAATATTTTCCATTGTTGAACATGGCATTTCTAATAGGCTCCTCGTAACCGTCCTGGACATCTGCAATGTCACACAACCTGAGCTGATCCTTCTCATGCCCCTGAATGACCATTTCCCTTATCTGCTCTATTGTGCGCGATTTGTCAGAAACCGCCACTCTCAACCTGTCCTGTCCGCTGTTGTAGTAACCTGCATAGTATATTCCGTTCTGCCCGTTCAAAGTAAGTACAACCTCCATAGGGGAAACTCCCAGGGTGGCCATCCTTTCAGGTCTGAGATTTATGTTTATGCATTCGTTCCTATCGCCGTATATATCAACCCTGGCAACTCCGGGAACACCCCCGAGCTCCCTTCTGAAAAGTTCGGCATAGTCAGAAAGCTCCCTGGCGGTGATGCCTTCGCCTGAAAGTGAATACAACATACCGTAAACCAGGCCGAAGTCATCCTTGACAAGCAAGTTCACTCCCGATGGCAAAGATGCCTGCACATCGCTCACCTTGCGCCTCAACAGGTCCCAGTTCTGCTGGATGTCTGCATCCGGCACGGTGCTCAGAAGTTCAACCTTGATAAGCGCCATATCGTTGTAGGCATACGAACGTACGTTGTCTATGACACCCATTGTCTGAATGGATTTCTCAAGAGGATCACAAACCTCAAGTTCTATGTCATGTGCTGAAGCACCGGGATATACTGCAACCACCATTGCCTGCTTCACAGTAATCTTAGGGTCCTCAAGCTTGCTCAAATCATAGGCCGCCATGATTCCGCCCACCATAAGTACGGCAAGGAGGAAATACACAACCTTGGTATTTTTAAAAGCCCATTTTCCGTAATCCATAATTCCTATTCAAATTTCAAACAGTCAATCATAATTCATTTAAAGCAAAGACCCAACATTGGTGGATGAAGTTTCCTTGAGCACCTGCACTTTCTGTCCCTCCTGCAATTGATGAACGCCTGCTGTAACCACCACGCAACCTGCCTGCAGACCAAGTGATATGTCTGCTGTTCCATTTGTATGCAATGCCTTTACAGCAACTTCTCTCTTTCTAACTATGACATTGTCTGCGGAAATGAGCCAGACATAAGTCCTGTCATCACCGGCTTCGCTGAACAAGGCAGTGGAAGGAATGGAATACATCTCGTATTCATCACTTTTGAAATTGACCTTGACCATGGTGTTCATACCCGGTGTAGGATACTTGCCGTCCTTGGAATCAATTGAGAGACGTATAGGATATAGCTGATTCGAGTTTGCCTTGGGGCTGATACTTATAAGACGCAATTCTACAGGCTCATCGGAATAATCGAATCTTGCAGTGAAAGAAGCAAAATTATCCTTCATATCAAGGACCTTTGCCGGTATCTCTATCTCTATCTCAGGTGCGCCGCTTGATATGATGCTCAGCACAGGCATTCCTGCTGCAACGGTGGTGCCGCTTTCGAAATAACGTTTGTGCACATAACCATTGAAAGGAGCTACAAGTTTGCAGTCTTCAAGCTGATTTTTGGCAAACTCATACTTGGCAGTAACCTGTTCCAGACCATAACGTGCCTGATCGTACTTGTCTGCCGAAACAACGCTGTCTGCATAAAGATTCATGACCCTGCCGGCCTGAGCCTTCACCTGTTCGTACTGTGCCTTGGCTGCATTGTACTGCAACTGATAATCCTTTGGATCCATGATTGCCAGAACCTGACCTTTCCTGAAAGCGTCCCCCTCCTTGAGAAGGATGGACTGGATAGTTCCTGCAACTTTGAAAGAAACGCCAATATCCTTCGAAGCCTTTACTCTGCCGGGAAATTCGTGTATCATAGTTGATGCGGCTTCCCCCACAACCTGGGTTTTGACCAAAGGAATCACTTCCTGTTTTTCTTTCTTGTCTGCGCAGGACACGCATGCTGCCACT
>JAZRWT010000101.1:0-3347 GCA_045599845.1 Candidatus Egerieisoma sp.
TTGATAATCAAATATTTAACTATAAATTCTGGTATTGTTTCGAGCCTCTGATTATGGCCTTCAATGATGGTGTTCTGCATCGTCATATATCGTCTTCGCTTGACTCAAAACTTTACCAAGTTATTTTTTAATGTTCACTTACACTCATCACTTCCGGTATATGAAACATCATACGCATTCAATGAGAAATATTCTTTCATTTTACATATTTTGGTATCTTTACAACGAGAATACGGAAGTTATGGCCGAAGAACAGAAATATATCGATTTTGAAGCTTACGAACGTGTAGCGGAGCCACATAAGCGTGAAAAAGCATTGGCTTGGCGTACCGCAATAGGTTTGCAGGATGTGGATGGGCTCCGTGTATCCGAGTATCTGAAGGAAACAGCTATCAAGCACATTGAGGGCGATATCACTATTGATGAGGTGAGAGAACAACTTCGTTCATACTATGTGCATAAGGCAACACACAATGCAAACGATACCGAAAAGGAAGAAGCCGACCGTGTTGCCGCAAATATTACGAAGTTGCTGAATGAGCAGTCGTTCTCTTTTACTCCTTTGGAGTTTTTGAACATCCACCGCCATTTGTTTGAGGGCATCTTCAAGCATGCCGGTGAGATCCGTCCTTTTGATATCAGCAAAAAGGAATGGGTGTTGCAGGGTGATACTGTTATGTATGGGCGTGCGGCAGACATCCTGGCGGCATTGCAATATGACATACAGATGGAACGTGATTTCAGTTACAAAGGTCTGACAACAGATGAAATTATTTCGCATGTTGTAGACTTTGTGACTTTGCTATGGCAGAACCATCCGTTCCGGGAAGGTAACACCCGAACCACTGCTGTTTTCATCATCAAATATCTGCGTTCCTGTGGATTCAAGGTTAACAACGAATTGTTTGCTGAGAATTCCTGGTACTTCCGCAATGCCCTCGTACGTGCCAACTATCGTAATTCCAAGAAAGGAATACAAGCGGATAAGTCATTTCTAGTAAAGTTCTTCCGCAATCTGTTGCTTGGAGAGAACAATGAGTTAAAGAATCGATATATGCTGATTGGGTATAAGGATGAAAAGGGCTGCACCCATACAAGTACCCATACAACCACCCATACAAGTTTGACGGACATAGAACCATCATCGGATAATGTGAAACGTTTGGTAATGGCAATAGGCAAAGAAGAAATGAGTGTAAAAAGTTTGATGGAGTCTGTAGGGTTGAAGAACCGCCCGAACTTTTTGGAATACTCACTGACTCCTGCCATTGATGAGGGATTCATTTGCATGAAATATCCTGATAACCCTCATCATCCCAAGCAGCGATATTTGCTATCTGTAAAAGGTTTGATGTTGTTGGGCACCGGGGAATAATCCATAAATGCTATCCGCCGGAATCCAGTGGATGGTGGTGCCGCGGCGTTCCATTCCGCGGAACCAGGTCATCTGCCTTTTGGCAAACTGATGGATGGCAATGGCAAGATGCTCCTTCATCCATTCGTAAGATGTTTCCCCGGTAAGGTATTGTGTTACGAATTTGTATTCAAGTCCATAGTACACCAGGTCCTCGGCCTTTATCCCGCTGTCAAGGAGTTTCCTGACCTCGTCAATCATTCCTTCATTAAGCCTGGCATCCAGTCGGCGGTCAATCTTTGCCCTGCGCCTTTCAGGTGATATTTCAAGACCAATGAAATATACGTTCGTTGGAAGTACAAGTTTACAGTTGTCAACAATATAATCCGAGTTATTGACTTGGAGCGCATTACTGGAAATTACCGCTTCATTTATAGTATCAGCTTTTGATGAACCACATTTCTGTTCAATAGAGATTGTGTCGGCGTTACAGGAAGTTGATTCACATGGCTCATCAATTGCAAGTTCAATTTCAAGAGCTCGGATAAGGCGTTTCTTTGTATCGAAATCGGTATGGTTGTGAGGCTCTGTTCCGTGCTTGCGCTTGAGTGCCGTGAATTGTTCAACAAGTTCCTCGAAACTCTTTTTTTCAAGTTCCGCTCTTAATTGCGCATCCGGTTCAACGGCCTTTAGGTTGTATCCTGATTTTGTAACGGCTTCAATGTACAGTCCGCTTCCACCGCAGATGATGGGGAATCGGCCTCTGCTGCGAATGTCCTGGTAAGCTTTGGAAAAGTCCTTCTGATATTCGAACAGATTGTATTTTGTTCCGGCCTCAACAATGTCAATCAGATGATAAGGAACAGAGCCGTATTCGCAAAGGTCCTTTCCTGTGCCAATGTCCATCTGCCTGTAAACCTGCCTGGAATCAGCGCTGAGGATTTCTGCATTGCCCATCGCCAGTGCAAGAGCAACAGCAAAGGAGGTCTTGCCACAAGCGGTAGGTCCCAGGACGCAGACGGCATCATACTGCCTCAACTCATCTATATGTATCTGCTTAATGTCCATTTATAGATTTATCAGTAACCTAAGATCTGGGCTGGTGTGAGGTGCAGGATGTCACACAGACCGCGGGCGATTTTCAGTGATGGCTCCGAGTTGCCGTGAATATATGCACTTACTCTTGGCGCACTTATTCCGAGTTTTTCAGCCAGTTCCTTTGAAGTCATATTGTATGTGGAAAGAGCATCGAGAATCAATTCACCCAATGTAGGCTTCTTTATTGGAAAGTGAACAGCCTCATAACGGTTCACTATGTCCGTGACAATGTCCATTTCAACCATGTGCTTGTCTGAAGCCGGCACATTGTTGCCAATGTATGGGAGAAGCTCTTCTATTCTCTCAAGAGCGTATTCATATTGGAGTCTGGTGATTTCTGCCATTGGAATTTCTGTTAAATTGTGGAACAATCAATGTTGTCATAATCCTTGTGCCGGCCTATCCAGCGTATCAGTACCCACTGCTTGAAAATGACTACTACAAGCAGCCGGTAGTTGTTTCCTTTAATATTAAAGACATATCGGTCATTGCCAATATAGTCAGCAGAAGGAAAATCTTTTTTCAAGTCTGCGTGACACATCCATTGTGCATTCTCAACTTTGTTATTCCATACACGCAATGGAATCTCACTGTCCTCATTGCCGGGAGTTTCATAAAACTCCTTGATCTTTCTAAAAGATATTATTCTCATAGCACCAAGCGCACAGCTCAAATATCAATGTAGTTTATTATAACTATGCAAAAATATCAAATAGTTTTGAATAACGGAATATTTTGGCAAAATATTACGGGAAATTTAATATCCAATAAGGGGTTAAATCCACGCAATTCATTGCGTCTACTTTAGTTTCTATAAAAATGTTGTCTACCTTTGCTGTATGTCAAATTATCGTCATAATGGTCATACGGTAAGTTCGATGACTTGTCACCTTGT
>JAZRWT010000102.1:0-1987 GCA_045599845.1 Candidatus Egerieisoma sp.
AGCGGATATGGTGGAGCTGAACTTCTCCTGCCCTCAGATGTCATACGAAGGAATGGGCTCCGATGTTGGCCAGAATCCTGAACTTGTGGCATTCTTCAGTGCTTATGTAAAGAACTCCGTAAAAATCCCTGTCATTGCCAAAATGACTCCTAACATCACTCATATCTCATCACCGGCCATGGCCTCCTATTTCTCAGGCTGCGATGGCATTGCTGCTATCAATACCATAAAATCCATAACCATGGACGATGGCGCAAAAGTTAATGGAATGAGAACTATAAGCGGATATTCAGGCAGGGCCATAAAGCCTATAGCACAAAGGCACATTCTTGAAATTGTAACTAATCCGCTCATGAAAAAGGAAGGCCAGTCTTTGCAGATAAGCGGTATAGGAGGAATAGAAAATTGGCGTGACGCACTTGAGTATATACAATTGGGTTGCCAGAACGTTCAAGTATGCACTGCCATAATGCAGTACGGATACAGGATTATTGAAGATTTGAAACTGGGCTTGCAAACATATATGCTGGAAAATGGAGTAGATAAACTTGACCAGCTTGTTGGCAGTGAACTGCACACATTCTGCCATGCCGATGAATTGGACAGAAGGACCATGGTACTGCCTAAATGGGATTATGACAAGTGCATGGGATGCGGACGCTGCTACATTTCATGCAACGATGCCGGCCATCAGGCCATCTCCTTCGGTAAGGACCGCAAACCACACTTGAACGGTCAGAAATGCGTGGGCTGCCACCTCTGCCGTCTTGTATGCCCTGTTCTAGCAATAGGCTCATCAAAAAGATTGGTGAAAAGATCATAAACCTGTATGAAAAGATTTTATGAATCCGCTTCGGCCATTCTGCTGATATTTGTATTGATTATGCTTTCTCCTGCTCCACTCCTTGCACAGAATGGCAATGGAGCTCCAGGCACAGACAAGCAAAGTATAAACAAAGAGAACCGTGTAGTGGCATCATACGTTACCGCCTGGACCGATGTAATGCCTGATGCGCATCTTCTCACACACATAAATTACGCATTCGGCAACGTAAAACCCAGCTTCGATGGCGTGGAGCTGCGCAATGAGCAGCGTCTGAAGGATATTGTGGCGCTCAAGCAACTAAATCCCAATTTGAAGGTCCTCCTTTCCATAGGAGGCTGGGGCAGCGGCAATTTCAGTGAAATGGCGGCTTCAAAGGAATTCAGGGAAAGCTTCTGCCGGGACTGTGCCAATATTGTTTCACTTTTTCACCTCGATGGCATTGACATAGACTGGGAATATCCCGGCAATGGCGAAGGAGCGCACATCTCCTATTCCGCAGATGACAAATCCAATTTTACACTGCTGATGGCTGATTTGCGCAGTTTCCTTGGTCCGGACAGGCTTGTTACTCTTGCAAGCTGCTGTGACCCGAAATACATTGATTTCCCATCGATAGTGGAATATATTGATTATGTGAATATCATGTCCTATGATATGGAGTTCGGGGCCGTTTTCCATTGTGCCCTCTACCCTTCGGAGCATACCGGGGAGTGGTCTGTTGACAGATCGGTGAATGACCACATAAAGGCCGGTGTTCCGCCGGAGAAGGTAGTGGTGGGAGTGCCGTTCTATGGCCGCGGTGTGGAGAGTTTCAGAAAAAGCATGGACTTCAAGCACATATATCCGATTCCTGAAGGTTACACTGAGCAATGGGACGAATCGGCCAATGCTCCGTACATATCAAACAGTAACGGTGAATTCGTTTTCGGATTTGAAAATGAGCGTTCCCTTAAAATAAAATGCGATTACATAAGGGAAAACGGTCTTTTGGGCATAATGAACTGGGATTACAGTCTTGACAACGATTCTCTCGCCCTCACCCGCATAATGCACTCGCTGATAGAATAAGGGATTGAGGAAAAAAAATGGATGGGTTGCGCATTTGCAATTCAGAAAGAATCATTATATTTGCAACACGATAGTATGTCAACAGTGAGAGAT
>JAZRWT010000103.1:0-2350 GCA_045599845.1 Candidatus Egerieisoma sp.
TATGCGTCTTACTTTTGTGGAATTCTACAAAAACGCAGGATTCGATGGAGGCGGCCGTCCTTTCAGGCCATTGAAAAAAGAACAAAACAAATAATAATTAAAAATTCATAAAACTATGTACACATTTTATTTAGCTTATGCCGGTATGGCAGTTATGTTGATTTTTTCTTGTATAGGCAGCTCAATAGGTGTAACCATTGGCGGTAATGCAACAGTGTCTTCCTTGAAGAAGAATCCTGACATTTTCGGTCAGTCAATGATTCTCTGCGCACTTCCTTCAACGCAGGGTCTATACGGTTTCGCCGGCTTTTTCCTTATGCTCAACAAGGTAAAGGTAATGGAAGAACTTACCCTTAACAGCTCACTGGCTCTTTGCGCTGCAGGCATAGCTCTTGGTATTGTAGGTTTGTATTCAGCTCTCAAGCAGTCACAGCTTGTTGCAAACGGTATAAATGAAATGGCTAACGGTCACGATGTATTCGGAAAGACCCTTATTCTTGCCGTATTCCCTGAGCTTTATGCTATTCTTGCATTTGCCGCTGCTTTCCTTGCACTTTAATAGAAAATCATAAAATCTTTTGACATGTCATTGATAAAATCAATATCCGGGATCAGAGGAACAATTGGAGGCGCACCGGGCGAAGGCTTGACTCCTGTAGATATTGTCAAGTTTACTTCCGCTTACGCTGCACAGCTTAAAGAGAAGTTCCCTGGAAAAGACTCTTACAAGGTTGTTGTTGGCCGTGATGCAAGAATGAGCGGTGAAATGGTACGCTCCATTGTCTGCGGCACACTTGTAGCATGCGGTGTGAACGTGGTTGACGCTGGACTCGCTTCCACGCCAACCACTGAAATGGCTGTTATTTTTGAACACGCCGATGGTGGCATTATCATTACGGCATCGCATAACCCAAAGCATTGGAACGCACTCAAACTTCTCAATGAACGCGGAGAGTTCCTTCCGGATGCTGAAGGCAAGGCATTGCTGGCAGTAGCTGATGCGGAGCAATTTGATTTCAACCAGGTTGATACTCTTGGGAAAAT
Source organism: Candidatus Egerieisoma sp. (assembly GCA_045599845.1). Taxonomy (GTDB): domain Bacteria; phylum Bacteroidota; class Bacteroidia; order Bacteroidales; family UBA932; genus Egerieousia. The sequence goes on from JAZRWT010000103.1 coordinate 1,045, forward strand.
TGAAAACAAATCTTTCACAGATGCTCATATTGCCGCAGTCATGAATAACAAGCTGGTTGACTTGAAGGCTATCAGGAACGCACATTTCAAGGTGGTTCTTGATGCCATCAACTCAGTTGGAGGTGTTACAATGCCATTGCTCCTTGAGAAAATGGGAGTTGAATGCATTGAACTGAACTGCAATCCATCAGGCGATTTTGCACACAACCCTGAACCGCTTCCAGCAAATCTTGTAGATTTGTCCAACGCCGTTAGAGTTGCCGGTGCAGACCTGGGAATATCAGTTGACCCTGACGTTGACCGTCTGGCATTCATCTGTCAGGACGGGACTCCGTTCGGTGAGGAATATACACTTGTATCAGTGGCTGACTATGTCCTCAGTTGTAAGAAAGGACCTACAGTATCCAATATGTCTTCAACAAGAGCTCTCAGGGACGTTACCGAAACTTATGGTCAGAACTATTTCAGCGCTGCCGTAGGTGAAGTCAATGTTACAACAAAAATGAGAGAGGTGGGTGCCGTTATTGGCGGAGAAGGCAATGGAGGTGTAATATTCCCTGAACTTCACTACGGAAGGGATGCATATATGGGAGTTGCTTTGTTCCTGAGCAATATGGCACATAAAGGAATGAAGGCCACTGAACTCAGAGACAGCTACCCTCCTTATTTCATTTCAAAGAACAGGATTGAAATTTCGGACCAGGGTCTTATCTCAAGGATTCTTGATGCTGTCAAGGTAAAATATTCGAAACTCGGAAGCGTAAATGACATTGATGGTGTAAAAGTTGATTTCAACGAGCGGAAGGAATGGTTCCAGCTCAGGAAGTCAAATACCGAACCTATTATAAGGATTTACGCAGAAGCAGCGGATGAAGAACGTGCAAATGCTCTGGCAGAAGAGGTCAAGGCTGAAATCAGTAAAATAATTGCTTGATGTTTTCATTCAGGACAAGTTCAATATTGGAACAGGAAGACAAGCTCCTCCACAAGGGGAGCTTGGGCGTTTTATGTGACAACAGCGCGTGGTACCCTTCATCTGGCGAATATCTTTGGGAAATTCTTCAGAAGAGAGGAAACCTTAAGATGATTTTCAATACTGAAGATGTTATTGAAGTTGAGGATCTCCTGGACATCGATGCCCTGATAATTGAACTTCAGGACAGCGGAGTTCGATACAGCCCGTACTCCAATCTGATTCTGAGACTTTTCAAAATGCTCAAGGACAACTCTCTGGATGTCACAGTTTACATTGTTGACAAGCAGAATCCTGCAGGACGTTGTGTTGAAGGTTCAATGCTGCGTGAAG
>JAZRWT010000104.1:0-14562 GCA_045599845.1 Candidatus Egerieisoma sp.
CACAGGCGACATAACAGGCTTTTTCAGCGCCTGGGGATACATTATGTCCAATATTGTTGCCATTGGTTTCTCGGCCATGTACATTGGCAGATATTTCATTGCCGGAATTTCGGATATCTTGGCAATCCCAATCGATGAAGTGATATGCAATGGAGGATATTACAGTTCTCTCATATCGGCCCTGGCAGTTGTAGCCGGCTGTGTGCTTCTGCTGCGAGGCGGGAAAAGATCTCAGATAGTACAGAACACACTGGTGTTGATACTGTTGGCTACCATTCTTGTTTTCTGTGCCGCAGCATTTTCAGGAGGACGTTTCCATACCGGCAATTTCAATCACTTTTTCAATGGCGGAGCAATGGGCGGCACAGGCTTTTTGAGCGCCGTTCCCATAGCTTTGGTTGCATACGGGGGTGCCATAGTCGTTCCGTTCCTGGCTTCGGAAATAAGGAATCCAGTAAGAAACATACCGCGCTCCCTTGTTTACGGACTCTTTGCTGTGGCTGCCATTTACCTTGTACTCATAGTTTCAATACTGGGAATCCTGCCTCTTGATGTGATTAAAGGCAATGAAAGCCTGAGACTTATGCCGCTGTTCGCTTCAATCATAGAGGGATATCTGAGTGACTGCCGCTGGCTGGTGCCTATTGTGGCTCTGAGCGGAATAATAGCATTGATAACAACTGTCTTGATGTTGCTCAGAGTGAATTCCAGGGCAATTCAGGCAATGGCCGCAGAAGCCTGCATTCCTGCAGCTTTCTATTCAGAGAACAAGGCAGGCGTTCCTTATCTTTCGTTGATAGCAATGGCCGCCGTTACGGCCTTTATGTGCTATTCTCCTGAAATCACTTCCAAACTTATACTTATGGGAGCGGTTATGAATGTGGTTTCAATGACAATCACATCCGTTTCACTGATAGTTTCAAGAAAAAAATACAGTTCGTATAAAGGCTACAAAGCGGAGTTCGGCACATTGCTCCCATTTGTTGTGATTGCCATTTTCTGGTTATGCTATATGCCGGACATAATAGGTGGAAGTACTGATATCTGGCTGTTTTCAGCAATTGTATATGCAGGCGGACTGCTCTGCCTGTGTCTGATGAGAGGCAGGCGGAGACGGATGTTAGGCGGTGTTGTGGTTCATGGCAAAGGCCACGGACATTTGCACGGGATGCCTACTGCCAATCTTGAAGTTCATGCCGGTGAAAAACTTCCGCAACAGGGAGTGTGGGCTGTGAATGTATTTGTGGATGGACACAGATACAAGGGAATGACCAATGTTGGTCTGCGGCCTTCTGATGATGATTCGCCAATCCCAACGGTTGAGACTTTCATCATTGATTTCAACAAGGACATTTACGGAGCCTCTATGGAGATTGAGTTCGTGAAATTCATCAGGGAAACAAGGACCTTTGCCAATCTGGATGAACTGAAGCAGCAGATTGACAAGGACTTGATATCATGCGGCCTTTCTGTACATTAAAAGTCTTACCGCCAGCAGTAGCAGAAGGAGCATTGAAAGGAACTTGCATACTCTGCCTATGATGTCTCCGTACTGCACGAATACGCTTATTCTGTTTGAAAGAGGTAATTGCATAGAAAGGCAGTCTTCAGTCCACCATCCGCTTTTATCCACTATATTTCCACGCTGATTTATGAAAGCGCTGATTCCTGTGTTAGCGCTTCTGGCTATGGCCCTTCTGGTTTCAATAGCCCTTAAACTTGCATAGCTCAAATGCTGCCTGTAGCCCGGTGTATTGCCCCACCATCCATCGTTGGTGATGATGCTCATAGCATTGGCTCCATTGAGCACATATTCCCTGTAATAGTCTCCGAACACCGATTCGTAGCAGATTGCACAGCCAAGTTTCTTGCCTTTGCCGTTCGTGAATACGCTCCTTGTTTCCTGAGTGCCATAACCTCCCATCGATGCTGCCAGGGCGGAACCTTTGCTGGCCAGCCACTTCATTATTTTTGGATAAGGAGTGCTTTCAACAACAGTTACAAGTTTTGACTTGTGATAGAAGGAGAAAGCGCCATCAGAGCCGAAATGAATGGCTGTATTGAAACTATCGTACCATTTGTTTTCAGATGGAATATATGAAGCTGTGATATTGCCTGGATCGGTTTCATATTTCAGGTGTGTGCAGGCTCCCACTATCATGTTCATGCCACTGTGCTGCATGGAATAATTGTACAGTTGAAGGAAATTTTCGTTTGCCACAGGCATGTTTTCCCAAATGATATCCTTCCAGCCTCTTGGATATATGAATGTCTCAGGTGCAACAACCCAGTACTCTTCATTCTCTGTTCCTGAACTCCTTTGATCAAGTATCTTTGATGCAAGCCCAAGAAGCCTGGCATTCTGCCTGTCCTGAGACATATCGGAGAACTTTTCGGTGTATGGATCTATATTCGGCTGCAGAACAATGAATTCCTCCTTGCCTGCGGATGCATCCTCCTTGAAACTGAAATACTGCACCAAAGAAACAAGCAGCGGCAGCAGAACCAAAGCCAGCATTGCCCATCCTGTTTTCTTCATTTCCTGCTTCTTTTCTTTAGCAAGAACAATTAACCTGAAAATGAAGATATTGCTCAGAAGCACCCAGAGGCTGCCTCCTTCAACGCCTGTGAATTCATACCATTGTACCATCCAGATGCTTGAGGCAAAGGAGTTTCCAAGAGTGAGCCAAGGCCAGGAAACATTCCAGGTATAATAGATGTGTTCCCATCCTATCCACAGTATTGTAAAGAAGACATAAGGAAAATACTGGAATGAAGCTGCGTCTTCACCTTTCGCTGAAAGCCATTTGGCAAGCCTGAAAATCTGGAAGATGGCGAGCATCTGCAGGGAGTTGAGAATAATGGCGCCTATTGCTCCTGCAGGCGTGGCGTTCCAAATCCAGAAAGTGCTTGATGCATTCCAAATCAGAAATGTGGCGAGTGCTAACTGCCAGAATTTGATTCTTCTATGTTTCTCATTGCTTTGAATGTTTCTTCCTCTGCGGCTTGACGAACTGTTCCTTGCATCCCTTATATTATTGCCTGTAATACGTTTCCCAAAAGTGCCTGTTGTGGCCTTTTGTTGCGAATCGGAAAACATGCGGCTCTTTGAGAACGATTCTTCTGCCAGGAACAATGGAACAAGTGCGAATAGAGAACCCCAGCCTGTAGCGGGAATAAGGAACGGTATAGAAAGTAAAACGCCGCTCAAAGCAGCCAAACCCCAAAGCTTTTTGCCCATAAATGTTAAGAATTTGTATTGTGGCCCTTTTTTAACTACTTTTGCATTTTGCCGTTTTATCCGGCCGAACAAATGCAAAGATATAAAAGATTATGGTAATTACTCTTCTGAAAGGAATCATAGCAGGCTTGGGAGCATCAATTCCGCTTGGTCCTCTTGGCGTACTGTGCATCCAGAAAACTTTGAGCAAAGGTAGAAACTCAGGGTTTTTCACAGGATTGGGCTCATCCATTTCAGATAGTTTTTATGCAATGCTTTCATTGTTCTGCCTTGCCATTGTTCAGGAATTCACTTCAACACATGGAGCCACAGTGGATGTAATAGGCGGTCTTATCATTGTCTTTATTGGTTACAGAGTGTTCAAAAACAATCCGGTAAAGCAAATAGCGCAAAAGAAGGGCACCAAGAGACATCTGGAAGATTTGCTTGAGGGTTTTGCCATGACCATTACAAATCCGGGGTCTGTGTTCCTTATCCTTATGATATTCTCAATGGTTGGAGTTGATACTTTGGATTCTGCCGGCAGCATTTCTGTTTTGACAACTCTCGTAGGCTTTACAATAGGATCGGTTGCATGGTGGTACATTCTATCTACCACAATCAATGTATTCAGAAAGAGATTCCGCATAAAGCAGCTCATCGTAATGAACAAGATATCCGGAGTAATCATCATCTTCCTTGGATTTGCCATGCTTCTGCGCGGCGTCCTCAAATACCTTGGTCAGTATCCAATCAACTGATTGCCGGCACACAGTTTTTTCTGACCATTTGTGCAATCCTGGCGGCCCATATGCGGTAGCCGGCGGCATTGAGGTGGCAGCCGTCAACGGTAAGATCAAAGCGGAGATAGCCGTTGGAGTCAGAGAGTTCCGGTACAATATCGTAGTATGTGTACCGCAACTTATTATTTGTTCGCACAGATGCATTTGCAGTAACCTTAAGCGCGTAAATTGAATCTAAGGAGTTTAGTTGGAGCAACTTGTTCAGCTGGCTTATTTTCCTGTTGATTCCGTGGTAATGATCTCCGCTCATAGGATTGAGCGGAAGGGTGCTGGCAACAAACAGACTTGTGTATGGGAAAGCCCCGTTAATCAGGAAGATAAGTCTTTTGTACGCTTCCCAAACCTGTTCAACCATTACAGACGGGTACTTTACAAAGTTGTTGCATCCGGCCATGAGAAACATGACAGATGGTTTGTGACGCTTCATTTCATCAAGACGAAGAGTCATGCCTTCAATCATATCGCCGGCTATGCCTCGGTTCAAGATTGTAGGTTTCAGCTCAGTTGGACGGAGGGAGCCATTTGGATTTTCAATCAACTTGTTCTGCCAGGCTGATTTGCAAGTGCAGGCATTATCTTGAAGCAAACAGTCCCAATCAGCGAATTCCGTGAGACTATCGCCAAGTAGGATAATGGAACCGGGGCAGGCAGGCTGGGCTTCAAATTGTGCCAGGCATTCCAGGTAGTGACTGGGAGCCATGCATACTTCAGGGCTGAGCTCTCCATGCCACTGTGAAAGGTATAGCTCCCGGTTTACCATGGTATTAAAGGCTATTTTGCCGTGCTGAGTCTGTTTAGCAGGTGAATGATGGATTTGAAGCTTATGCCTGAGTGATAGGAGAGACCTATTTCGCAGGTGCGGCTTGTTGCAAAACCTTCCTCGCATGATACGCTTGAACCATCGCGCTGTCCGCTGGTCTGTTCCTTGAGCATGCGCAGGCCGTGAGCGTTGAGTTCAGGGTGTGTGAAGCCTCTGTCACCGGCAAAGCCGCAGCAGTTGCTCTGGAGCACCACAACATTGCTTGAAAGCATTTTTGCCAGGTCATAGAGCATGTTGTCAACACCGAGTTTCTTTGCTGAGCAAACTGCGAAAACTGCAATCTTTTCATCTGTTTTCCTGATATTCAGATAAGGAACAACGAATTTGGTGAGGAATTCAGCCGGCTCGTATAACTTGAGAGGAGAGTTGTCCATGTTCACGTGCATTGTGTACAGGCAAGGGCTCATATCGCAAAGTACCGGGATGCTGCCTCCTTCAGATGCTTCCATAAGTGCGGCCTGCAATCTGTCTGATGCCATTTTACCGGCCTGTACATATCCTTTGCTTGAGAAAGCCATACCGCAGCACAATTTGTTCATATCCTTTGGATAGATGATTGTATAACCGGCTTTCTTGAGCAGTTCTGCCGTTACCCTGGTAACTTCCTGCTCATTTCCGTAACTCTTGGTCACACCCATTGACCTTGTGATGCATGATGGGAAGTAAACGACTTTACGGCCTGTTTCAACTGCCGGACGGCAGTTTTCAGGATTGGTGTCAATCAGCTGCGCTCCTTTAGGGAAGTATTCGTTCCAGAGAGGAACAAGTCCGCCGCTTATCTTGCGTACACCAACGGCCATTGTGCCGAAAAGATTCTTGCCAAAGATGCTTCTCAAACCGTTCACAGTATTCAGGCCGGCCCTCATTCCGCTTGTGACCTTGTCCATGTTGTTGGCAATGCAAACCGCCCTCTGTTCTCCTTTCGGACTGTGTGATTCTTGCCTGATTTGTTTTATTAGTTTTCCTGTATCAACTTTTACAGGACATTTCATTGCGCAGATACTGTCTGTAGCGCAGGTGGTTTCGCCCCAGTATTTGTACTGGTTCGCCATTTCGGCTGCAATGTGAGGAGTTTCTCCTGTACGCTGCAAACGTCTGAGCTCCTTGTAGGTGGCTACTCTCTGCCTTGGACTCAGAGTCATACCTTCAGCTACACAGCCGCCCTCGCAGAAGCCGCATTCCATACATTTGTCAATCAGCACGTCTGTTGCAGGACAAGGCTTGAGATTTGAAATGTGCGCCTTTTTGTTGTCATTGAGAATAACGCCAGGATTGAGTATGCCGTAAGGATCGAACAATGCCTTGATTTCTTTCATCAGGCTGTAAGCCTGAGCGCCCCACTCAAGTTCAACGAAAGGAGCCATGTTCCTGCCAGTTCCGTGCTCTGCCTTGAGAGAACCGTCGTATTTCGATACCACCATGTTGGCAACATCGTCCATGAACTTGCCATAGCGGTCAATCTCAGCCTGTGTCCCGAAGTCCTGATTGAACATGAAGTGCAGGTTGCCGGCCAGTGCGTGTCCGAAAATCACAGCATCATCATAGCCATTGCGCGCGAACACTTCCCTCAGGGTCATAACCGCATCCGCCAGCATAGGAACAGGGAAGCATACATCCTCTATTATTGCTGTAGTTCCTGTTTTTCTCATACCGGCGATAGTTGGCAAAGCTTCTTTCCTTATTTTCCAAAGAGTAGCCATCTGCTTTGCATCCTTTGTGAATTCCAAAGGAAGTTCTGTGGCAATACCTTTTATGCTTTCGAATACAGTGGCAATCTTTTCATCGAGTTCGGTGTCATTTTCAGCCCTGACCTCAATAAGGAGACCGCAGGCATCCTTGCTCAGACCTTTGAGGAACTGTGGTACACCGTCTGCATTCTCCACGCTTCTTATGCTGGCTCTGTCTATGAGCTCAACTGCTGAAACAGGCTGCTGCTTGAGTATCTGAACGGCATTGCATGCGTCCTTGATTGTTGGGTAAATTGCGCAGCTCAATGCTTTGTATTTATTGTCAATCACTGTGTTGTAAGTAACGCTTGCAATGAATGCAAGTGTGCCTTCAGATCCTATGATTATATGTTTGAGTATGTCGTATCCGTTGGTATAGTCAACAAATGCATTGAGGGAATAGCCGGTGGTGTTCTTTATCTTGTATTTCTTGCGTATCCTGTTGCAAAGCTCCTGATCTTTGTTTATTCTTCTTGAAAGCTCCTCGAGCGATTCAAGCAAGCCCTTGTGGTTGAGTTCAAATGATTTCCTTGATTCTTCGGAGGCTGTATCGAGATAGGAACCGTCTGCAAACACCAGCTTAAGGTCCGCTATGGTCTTGTATGAGTTCTCGCTTGTTCCGCAGCACATTCCGCTGGCATTGTTTGCCGCAATGCCACCAATCATTGCTGAATCAATTGAAGCAGGGTCCGGTCCTATTTTTCTCCCGTATTTTACAAGATATGTGTTGGCTTGCCCGCCTCTTATTCCAGGACCCAATTCTATCTTTTTGCCTTCATCAAGAATTCGGTAGCCTGTGAAGCCATGAGTGGCAATTACAAGAACAGAATCACTTACTCCCTGTCCGCTGAGTGAAGTGCCTGCTGCTCTGAAAGTTACAGGTATTTTAAGCGCTGATGCGCACTTTGTGATATATATTATTTCATCAATTGATGCAGCTCTGATTACAAGTTTGGGAACAAGCCTGTAGAAGGATGCATCTGTTCCAAAGGCCAAAGTGCTGAGTGCATCGTGAAGAAGTCTCTGCTTTGGAATACGCTTTACCAGTTGGTTGTACAGTTCCCTGTATTTGCTATCTAACATATCCAGTTGATTTTTATTTCAAAACAATTAAATGTGCGGATCTTGAACCTGCACATCCACAAAATTAATACAATTACTCAAGTTTAGCAAGCATTCAATTTATTCCTTCTCAAGAACTTGCGGGAGGTTGCAAAACTTGGGTACAACTATATGGAGAATGTAAGGATGAACGATAGTTCCAGGGGGGCGAACTATATGGGACAGATTTATTCTTCCTTGTTCAGGATATAGTTGAGCAGGCCTTCCAGAGTGCTTGGATTCAAGTCTTTGGCTACAACTCTGTTCTGTTTGTCAAGCAGGTAAATCACAGGAACAGCACTCAGATCGTATGTTCCGTACATCCTGTCCCTTGCATTTTCATCGGCTGTCCTTACTTCATGCCAGTATGGGGATTCCGGATTCTCCTGAACATGCTCCAACCATTCCTGCGAGTTTTTTCCGGTATAAACTGCAATGAATTTTACATTGTATTCCTTGTCTTTCCTGCCGCACAAACCGGCACAGATTGATGACAATTGTTTATTTGCTTCCTGACAGAGACCGCAAGTGGTATTATAGAAAAACAGGACTTTCCAATCTCCATATATGTCATCAAGACTCAATGGAATTCCACCCGGAACAATCAAATCCAAAGGCACAGCATGGCTGCCAAGCGGGTTTCTTTTAAACAGTTCAACTGCTATGCCAACTTTTTCCACGAAATTCCGGTTCTTCCATTTGTCCTGCATCTCAACAATATATTTTCCCCCCAGATATGCCGCTCCACACTGCCAGTCATAATTGCTGCTGCTTTTCAGGTAGAGATATAATTCATGGAAAATGTCATTGAAAAGAGTATATGACTTGTTGTTTTGTGCAGCTGTTGTACGCGAATAAATCAGGTCGATCAGAGATTCAACAGCACTTTGGTCCGCTGCCTGTTCAAAAAGTCCCTTGAAAAATTCGTCCATATCTTCCTTCTCGCTGTTGAACTTTCCGAGCAGTTCCTTTACGTTTTCAACGGAAAGATTGCGGCCTTTTATGATTCCATCACTGTTGAGCAGAAACAGCTTGGGAGTTTCAACGACTCCATAAAGCAAATGGTATCCGCTCTGAGCCTCAGGGTCATAAACGTTTTTCCAATTTACAAAGGGATTGTAAATATAAAAATGTGAATCAATGTATTGAGTCCATCTGGCCTTGTTGGAATCAGTGCATACAGCCATTACGTTCAACACTCCCTTGTTGTATTCATTTACAAAATCTACAAGTTTGGCAGTGGCCATACGGCATTTTATGCAATCTGTGGAGTAGAAAAAAAGTATTGTATATTCTCCTTGATAAATCAGGCTCTCAATATCCTGTGAAACGCCTGAAGTGTCCTGCATTACAAAGCCGGGCGCTTGCATTCCTACAAGGGATTGCTCGTTCATGAGGACAAAAGCTCTCATTTCAAACAATTTGTTGGAATCACATTTGAGTTTTGCCTTTTTTGATTCTTCGGGCTTGTCCTCTATGAAATATTCTTTTGTCAGCCATACAGCTATTTCTTCCTTGCCCATAACAGGTGCATCCTTGAACCAATCATATGCCCTTATGGCATATTCAGACCTGCGTTTTTTTCTGGCGGAGTTTATCTGGGCGGACAGTATGCTTTTGATTTCCTCATTGGACTTGAGCACAATGGTATCAAGAGCGGCGGCCGTTGAAGAGCTGTCTGAGAGGAAACTGATATCCGGTCCTGACATCAGCAAGCTTAGGAACAGTAGTATGGATGTCAGATACATTGCTGGTCTTTGGTGTATTTGCTGATATCAATATTGGGCGGGAAGAACAATGAGGTGTCTCCGTTGTGTATCAACACGTCTTTGGCTACCGTTGATGAAATGAACGAATATTCCTGGCTGGCCGGTATGAACACCGTTGTAATGTCCTTGGCCATTTTCTTGTTGGCTTGGGCAATGACACTTTCCAATTCAAAGTCCGTTGTTGTTCTGAGTCCTCTTACAATGTATTTGGCGCCCAATTTCCTGCAGAGTTCTATTGTAAGGTCTGTATACGAGCAGACTTCAACATTGCTCAATCCTTTCACTGCGTCCTGTATTATTTTGACTCTGGTCTGAGGACTGAAGTAGCCTTGACCTTTCTTCGTGCTGTTATAACCTACTGCAACTATTACTTTGTCAAAAAGTTGGAGTGCAGACAGCAGAACATCGTAATGACCTATTGTGAAAGGATCGAATGATCCTGGAAATATTGCTGTTTTCATTATCTGATTGGCTTTTTTTCAACAAGTACAAATCTAGATATAATATAAGGAATTATCAAATTGTCCAGTCAATAGGTTCAAGACCGTGACTTTTAAGGTAATTGTTACATTGCGAGAAGTGCCTGCAACCAAAGAACGCTCCTCGGGCAAGAGGTGATGGATGTGCAGCTTCCAGAACAAGATGCCTGCTGCAGTCTATCAGGTCTTTCTTGCTTCTTGCAAAATTGCCCCAGAGCATGAATACAACATGTTCCTTCTTTTCCGATATGGCTTTTATTACAGCGTCAGTGAAATTCTGCCAGCCAATGTTGCTGTGAGATGCAGCTTTGCCGGCTTCAACGGAAAGCATGGCATTCAGGAGAAACACTCCCTGATTGGCCCAGCCGCTGAGGTTGCCGTTCTTTTTGAAACTTATTCCCAAATCACTGGCTATCTCCTTGTATATGTTCACAAGACTAGGAGGCGCAGGAACATTGTCAGGGACTGAGAAGGAAAGTCCGTGTGCCTGTCCTGGATTGTGGTAAGGGTCCTGGCCAAGTATGACCACTTTGACATTATCAAATGGTGTGAGGTGGAAAGCGTTGAAAATAAGCGGTCCCGGAGGGAATATGAGCTTTCCTGCCTTTTTCTGTGCATGAAGGAATCCTGCTATTCTTTTGAAATAGTCCTTTTCAAATTCATCAGCCAGTATCGCATGCCAGCTCGGCTCTATTTTAACTTCAGCCATTGTTGAAACTTCTGGTTTCAGTTGCTTTTTATATTTACGAAAAGATGAACTTGAGAACCTGGTCCATAGTCTTTACGTATACAAAGTCAACGCCTTTTACGTATATGTCCTTTATGTCCTTGATATCCCTTTCATTGTCTGCTGAAAGGATAATTGTTGTAACTCCGGCCCTCTTTGCCGCAAGAATCTTTTCCTTGATTCCTCCAACAGGAAGCACTTTCCCCCTCAGTGTCATTTCACCTGTCATAGCTATGGCATGCTTTACAGCCTTGCCGGTGAAGGCCGATGCCATTGCGCTTACCATAGTGATTCCGGCGGAAGGTCCGTCTTTTGGTATGGCTCCTTCAGGGACATGAATGTGAACGTTCTTTTCCTGGAAGATTTTAGGATCAAGTCCTAGCAGGTCGTAGTGCGATTTCAGGTATTGATAGGCTATCATTACAGATTCCTTCATGACATCGCCAAGGTTACCTGTTGTAGTGAGTTCACCCTTGCCCTGTGACAGGCTGCATTCAACAAACAGGATTTCACCTCCAACCTGTGTCCATGCAAGACCTGTAACAACTCCGGGTGCCTCGTTGCCTTCCTGCAGGTCATGGAAATTGGTAGGGAGACCAAGGATTTCCTTTACGTCAGTATCAGCTATCGCCAGTGGTATATATTCAAGTGTTGCCTTTCTCTTGGCTATGTTGCGGGCTACCTTGGCTATCATTTTGTCAAGGGTTCTGACTCCTGACTCCCTTGTATAGCTGCTGATAATGGTTTCTATGGCCTTTTTGTTGAGGTTGAAATCAATTTTGTCAAGGCCGTGAAGTTCCATTTGCTTTGGAACAAGGTATTTCTTTGCTATCTGGAGCTTTTCCTCCGGCAGGTATCCGTCAACGGCAATGAGTTCCATTCTGTCCTTGAGTGCAGGGTGTATGGTGCTTATGTCATTGGCCGTGGTAATGAACATTACCTTGCTCAAATCGTAATCTATATCAAGGTAATTATCGTGGAATGCAGTATTCTGTTCAGGGTCAAGCACTTCAAGAAGAGCTGAAGCAGGATCTCCTTTATAGTCGGAGGAAACTTTGTCAATTTCGTCAAGTACAATTACAGGATTCGAAGTGCCGCATTTGCGTATTGTGTCAAGTATTCTGCCGGCCATGGCACCTATATAGGTTTTTCTGTGACCTCGTATTTCAGCTTCATCGTGAAGTCCGCCAAGTGAAACTCTTCCGTACTCCCTGCCGAGTGCCTTTGCAATGGATTTGCCCAAAGATGTTTTTCCAACTCCCGGAGGGCCGTAAAGGCAGAGTATCGGAGACTTCATGTCTCCTCTCAATTTGAGGACTGCCAGATATTCAATGATTCTTTCCTTGACCTTTTCAAGACCGAAGTGGTCACGGTCAAGAACTTTCTGTGCATTCTTGAGGTCCAGATTGTCACGTGAAATGTAATTCCAAGGCAGGTCAAGAAGGAAGTCTATGTAATTGTATTGAACTGAATAGTCCGGGGAATTAGGGTTGGCTTTTTCAAGTTTTGCAATTTCTTTCCTGAATATCTGCGCAACTTTTTCCGGCCAGTCCTTTTTTGCGGCTCTTTCTTCAAATTCGTGAATATCGCTGGAATCACCCATACCGAGCTCTTCCTGAATGGTTTTCAGCTGGTTGTTCAAATAGTACTCCCTCTGTTGCTGGTCCATTTCAAATTTCACCTTCTGCTGTATGTTCTCCTTGAGTTTGAGCAGGCTTATCTGCTTGTTCAATATTTCAAGAAGCATGTACGCCCTGTCTTTGAGTGAGTCAATGTCAAGCAGACGCAGTTTGTCATCGGTTGCATCTTCGTGCTCAAGGGCCGATGCCACATAATTGATAAGGAATTCCTGTGATTCAAGGTTCCTCAATGCAAATGTGGCCTCAGGGGGAATGTTAGGGCTTCCTTTTGCAATATATGTGGCGGCTTCTTTAATAGCTTCGCTCACAGCTTTCAAATGTTTGTCCTCCTTAGGCGGAACTATGTCATTTATGTAGGTTACGTTTCCAATAAGATACGGTTCATAGGAAACCACATCGTTGAGGACGTATCTCTTCATTCCGCGCAGTATAACCGATGTGCTGCCATCGGGCAATTCAATGATTTTAAGAATCTTTGCACTGCAACCTGTCTTGTGCAGATTCTCAAAATGCGGATCTTCTATGGAAATGTCCTCCTGTGTGTTCGTACCTATTATCTTGTTGGAATTGAACAGTGCCTTTACAAGTTTCAAGGATTTGTCCCTGCTAACCATTATGGGAATAATGGTCTGTGGAAATACTACCGCTCCGCGCAATGTGAGTATTGGAAGAGTTTGCGGAAGCTCTGCCTCATCTATGCTGAAATTTTCAGTAATGTTCATAACAGGCAGAATGTTCACCTCTTTTCCTTCCATCTGCTCAAAAATATTCTCCTTTAGCTTCATATCATTATAAATTATATGTCAATTTGTCAGTAATGAGCGTTGGGTCTCATTAAATTTATATTATGCTCAATCACTATGCCAAACTTTTTTACTATAAATTTATGATAATTAATTTTTTTGCAGTACTTTTGTCTCTCCCAAGTGCGGGAAATAAGTTTATTTGAAACACTCAAAACATAAGTATAATATGACAAAAGCAGATATCGTTAGCGAAGTTGCAAAGGCAACTGGTATGGAAAAGACAGCTGTACAGGCTGTTGTTGAGTCTTTTATGGACAGTATAAAGGAGTCATTGGCACAGGAGAAGAATGTATATCTCCGCGGTTTTGGCAGCTTTATCCTTAAGAAACGCGCAACAAAAACAGCAAGAAATATTTCCAAGAATACTACAATTGTAATCCCTGAGCACAATATTCCTGCTTTCAAACCTGCCAAGGTTTTCATGGGAAAGGTTAAATAATCGGCAATTTCAACAGTTTTCAATATTTTAAATACTTTTTATTATGCCAAGCGGAAAGAAAAGGAAGAGACATAAAATGTCTACTCACAAGCGTAAAAAACGTCTTCGCAAAAACAGACATAAGAAGCGCAAGTAACGCCTCTTAAGAGCAACTAATCTAAGGTCCAGGGCTTTAGATTAGTTTTTTCATTTTAATATTATGGAGAAAGATCTTATTATTGATGTTGGCAATTCCGAAATTACATTGGCGTTGCTTGAAGATGGCAGACTGGCTGAAATCAATAAGGAGAGTCTTGACGGTTCCTGCTCGGTGGGAGACGTCTTTCTGGGAAAGGTAAAGAAGGTGCTTCCAGCGCTTAATGCTGCATTCATCGATATAGGCGATGAGAAAGAAGCATTCATACATTATCTTGACCTTGGACTTAATTTCCTTGCCTTTGATACGTTTGCCCGCGAAATGAATCCTAACAAGGATTCACGCAACTTCTTCTCCAACATATCAATAGGCCCAATACTTGAGAAGGAGGGGAAAATAACCGATATTCTCAAGGCGGGGCAACCTATAATAGTTCAGATTGTAAAGGAGCCTATATCAACGAAAGGCTCGCGTTTGACAGCTGAAATTTCCATTGCCGGAAGGAATCTGGTCCTTCTGCCATTTGCAGACAAGGTCAACGTTTCACAGAAAATCACGTCGAAAGAAGAGAAACGCAGACTGGAGCGTCTGGTTAACAGTATTTTGCCAAAGAATTACGGTGTAATAATAAGAACTGCTGCAGAAGGCAGAGGCGCCGCAGTTCTTGATGCTGAATTGAAAGCTTTGATAAATAAGTGGGAAGAATCCTTCCCGCTCATTGCACAAGGAGATACGCCTAGATTGCTGTTCACAGAACGCAGCAGGACAACCACTGTACTCAGGGATCTGCTTAACGATCAGTTCTCAAGCATCACAGTGAACAATGTAAAGGTCTATGACGAGATAGTGGAGTATGTAAACAGAATATCTCCTGAACAGGAGAAAATCGTAAAAC
>JAZRWT010000105.1:0-3258 GCA_045599845.1 Candidatus Egerieisoma sp.
CGACCGAGGGACTTCTACCAGCAGCATATTATTCCTGCAATGCTGCGTACACTCGAACGGTGTTTAATCGGTATTCAAAGCGGCGTGGTGAGACGTGTGCCGCAGGTCGAGGAGTACTCCTCCTTTGACTTCATTGAAAAATAATAAAAGGAGAAATTTTTGCACATTTCGTTTTCAAACGATTGCACATTTCGTTTTGCCGATTATAACATGATAGCTAAGATTATAGACTTGCAACCGTATACGGGAAGAACAAAGCACGATTATGTTGACACCTTAACGGAAGGAATCACAAAAGACCTAATAAATTTAGGGATAGACCTAGGGAAAGTATTTGTGAGCTATTATGCTTATGAAGCAGGGAAAATCCCTGAGCTTGCAATTGAATCAGGAAAAGTTTTTTACGCATGCCTTGTAACGATTGAAGAAAACTACATAAACACTCCCGAATATAAGAAACGGATAATCCAGATTGCTCAGAGTTATTGCGATTATAAACTTGGGACAAACAAAGTGATAGATGAAAGATGGGTCAAACTTTTTTCCGTTGGCGATTTTGAGACAAGTTTAGAGTGGATATCTGAACTTGGAATTGGAAGATGTCTTGATGCATCTCCAATAATAAATGACGAGGGGCCACATCATATCAAAAATTATCTGATTGAAGAATGCAAGAAAGAATTATTCAATCCACTACTCAACGATATTATTCATAATTAACGGCTTTCTAATTAACAAAATAGTCTCTATCATAATCATGTCCACCACCCTCATCTACATCCACGGCCAGTACGGCTCGCCTGAGGATGCGGAGCACTACAGGCCGCTGTGCCCGGGCTGCGAGGTGATCGGCGTTGATTACAAGGCGTAGACGCCGTAGGTATCGGAATCATAGCGGCCGGTCGCAGCAGGAAGGACTACACAACCGACATCCTATAAGGTT
The DNA here is from genome assembly GCA_045599845.1 of Candidatus Egerieisoma sp. Classification (GTDB taxonomy): domain Bacteria; phylum Bacteroidota; class Bacteroidia; order Bacteroidales; family UBA932; genus Egerieousia. Next base: position 944 of record JAZRWT010000105.1, read on the forward strand.
TCGAATGCAGCAACTTCGTAATTCACTCTATTCCATTTGTTGGCTGAAATTCCATTTTGCCACTATCACGAAACTAATATGGTTAGGCTGAATATTTGTTCCCAAATCCACCCTTGACAACAAAGGTGTGAACATCTAACCCCAAAGAATCGGGAACAAATTGGGAACAAGAAAACAGCCGCAGCCATATTGCAATTATGCCGGGCTCTTGCTAACTTCGCATATATAAGCAATATATAGTTATGTAGTTATGAAACGGTTTGCGTTATTTTTTGCTGTGGTTCTATGCCTGTTTGCCTGTGAGAAAAAATGTGATGTTCCACAATTGAGGGAAGACAATATCAATGAGGTGATTTCCGCAATGACTTTGGAGGAGAAATGCCATCTCCTTGTGGGAGCGGGGCAGAAGGATGTTGTGGACAGTGTCTGGCAGCAGGTTCTTGACAACTGCATGAACATTGTGCCCGGTTGTGCAGGTGTAACATATCCGATTCCAAGACTGGGCATTCCTTCAATAGTGATGGCTGACGGCCCTGCAGGCTTGAGGATTTCACCGTTGCGCGAAGGAGATTCCGGCACTTATTACTGCACTGCTTTTCCTATAGGCACCTTGCTCGCTTCAACCTGGGACACGGATCTTGTTTACAGGGTTGGCGAGGCTTTCGGACAGGAGGTGAAGGAATATGGTGTTGATGTGGTCCTGGGCCCGGGAGTGAACATACAGCGCAACCCTCTGTGCGGAAGGAACTTCGAGTATCTGTCCGAGGATCCGCTTCTTGCAGGAAAGATAGCCGCCGCCCAGATCAACGGACTTCAGTCAAACGGCATTGGCGCCTGCATCAAGCATTTTGCAGCGAACAATTGCGAGATAAACCGCCTCTATTGCGATTCCCGAGTTGATACCAGAACCCTCCGCGAAATATATCTCAAGCAGTTCGAGATTGCCGTAAAGGAATCTGAACCTTATATGTTAATGACTTCGTACAATTATATAAACGGAAGATATGCCTCCGAGGATTCGGAGCTTACTGAGAACATTCTGCGCGGAGACTGGGGCTATGATGGCTGTGTGGTTACGGACTGGGGAGCAGGACAAGATCCGGCCGCACAGGTCCTTGCCGGAAATGACAATATCCAACCTGGCGATGGCTGGCAGTACGAGAACATACTCAAGGCAGCGCAGGAGGGCAGGCTTCCTGTTGAAGCCATTGATCGCAACGTGCGCAGGATTCTTGAACTCATTGTGAAGACTCCTCGTTTCAAGGGATACGAGTACTCCAACAAACCTGATCTTCAGGCGCATTATGAACTTTCACACGAGGCTGCAACGGAAGGAATAGTCCTTCTGAAGAATGGTTCTCAGGGAGATGAATATGACGATGAGCCACTGCTTCCTCTGGTCAGTGGCTCCAGCATAGCTCTTTTCGGCACAGGTTCCTACAAGACATACGCCGGAGGCAGAGGTTCCGGAGACGTTCATACAGATCATTACACAGAACTGCCGGAGGCCTTCACAGAGGCCGGATACAAATTGAATGAAGAATTGGACAGAATCTATCGCCAGTGGATAGAAAAGGAAGAGAGCAGAGTGGGGGAGAAGAACAAATCCAACCCTTGGTGGATATGGCCTGAACCGTACAGGCAGCTGCCCAAGGCAGATATGGAGATGATTGCTGGCCAGGCTTCACGGATCAATCAAACGGCTGTCATTACCATTGCCAGAGTTGAAGGCGAGGGGACTGACCGTCACGTGAAGGATGACTACCTGCTTACAGCGGAGGAATACGAGATGATTGATATTGTGAGCAGGCATTTCCATGCCGTTGGCAAACAGGTCTGTGTGATTCTGTGTGTGCCTGCTCCTGTTGAAATGGAATCATGGAAGGACAAGGTTGATGCCATCGTTCTTGCCTGGCAGACAGGCATTGAAGGTGGCGGACCAATTGTTGACATAGTGAGCGGGAAAGTTTGTCCGAGCGGTCGTCTGGCTCAGACGATTCCTGTATCATACCAGAGCGTTCCTTCACAGAATTTCCCTGCACTGGAATTGAACAGCGGCAAGAACGATTCGTTCTACAGGAAGAGCAGTGAGAAACTGTATGAAGTACCGAATGTTGATTACATAAATTATGAAGAGGGCGTTTTTGTGGGCTACAGGTATTATTCAACATACAACGTTCCTGTAAGTTATCCTTTCGGTTATGGGCTGAGCTACATTAACTTCAATCAGTCTCTGCTCGGTGCCGGAATCCGTAACGGAAATGTGGAGGTTGGGGTGGCTGTAAAAAATACAGGTCTGTGTGAGGGAAAGGATG